>MQUF01000001.1 GCA_001914235.1 Desulfobulbaceae bacterium DB1 | reverse complement strand
CTAGTACATTGTATATGTTAAAGTTTCGGATAAAGCCGTTTTAGTTTTATTCGCGCATCATCTGTTCTAAACTGCCAATCAACCTTAGTCTGGCGGTTATTTCGATCAATGTTCCATGCCGCCACTTCAGCTCGCATCTTCTCGATACAATCAATCCGGCCTGCAAGGCATTGCCGCTTCAATACACTGAGTTCAATCTCTGCTATGTTCAGCCAACTCCCGTGTTTCGGGGTGTAGTGTATTTCAAGACGTTCCGCCAAGCCCCTGGCTTCTTCAGGTGGGAAAGCCGCATAGAGCGAGGCCGTGTCGTGTGTATTGAGGTTGTCCATGACCAAAACTACTTTCTTGGCATCGGCATAACGCTCTTCAAGCATCTCTTTGATGAAATGGGCCCAATCAATCCGTGTCCGCTGTTCAGTAATTTTTACCTTGCGCTTTCCCCCAAGCGGTTCTACCTCAAGTAATATGCTTGCGACCCCATTGCGAACATATTCATCATCCATCAGAACAGGATGGCCAGGGGCTGCCGGAATAGGCTCATGCACCTCCCCGATTAACTGTACACTCGATTCATCCATGCACACAACCGGGAATTCTTGACTATACGGACGCGCATAAACTTCGAGTATATCTTCCATTGCCGCTACAAAACTGGCGTTTTGATCCGGCGGTATCTTCCAGTATTTGCTTTGGTGAGGCTTAAGTTCATTTTTTTTAAAGTGTTACATACCGTCATCGGAGAAACACTCGTTACCATCTTCAGCTCGACCATTTTCTCAGCCAACAGACGTACTGTCCATCGATTTTTACCTTCTGGAGCATCCGAACATGCCAAAGCCAAAAGATGTGCTTCAAATTCTCCTCCGAATTGAATTTCTCGCGGAGGGGTCTCGCGCTCCTTACGTTCAAGGGCGGCAGAAAGACCTTCTTCAACAAATCGTTTCTTTAAGTGTTCTAAACTCCGCGTCGTTGTCCCTAAAGCTTCTGCGACCTGAGTGACAACCCACTTCGGTCCATGTTCCCCCGCATCAAGCAGAAGTAATGCTCGAGCATACAGTACGGTGCGGGCTGCCCTTTTCCCTTTAGTTGAAATAGCCTCCAAATCTTCCCGTTCCTCTTTTGTTAATGTCACTCTGTATCTTGGTGCCATGTCGTCCTCCTTGTATTTTGAAGACGACTATAACAAATATCACGCAAAAATACGAAAACTTAAATTTTACATTGTACTAGGCGGTTCCCAGAGGCTACCGAACCGTGGGCGGGTCAAGTCTGCCCTTAGCTCTTGGTCAGCATTTTTGAATTTTAAAAATGCAGGGGAGGAGGACGGTTGCCGCCTCCTCCCCTGCTCTCAGTCGACAGCGGTCGCCCGTTTATCACCCTTCATGTCCTTTTCAAAGAGACTGAAACCACGCTGCATGGCGCAGAAATCACCGCACATGGTGCAGGTTTTCGCGTCCCCCGGCACGCGGCCGGCCCGCACCTCGCGGGCCTTGTCCGGAAACATCAAAAGCCCCATGTGGTCGTCCCAGCGCATGTCGCGGCGGCTTAAGGCCACCTGCTTTTCATGCTCGCGCCGATCCGGGTACTTGGCGATATCGCCGATGCGGGCGGCGAGCCGGGTGGCGCGCACCCCTTCCCGCACATCGTCCTCGTTGGGCAGGGCAAGATGCTCGGCAGGCGTGATGTAGCAGATCAGGTCCGCCCCGTAACGGGCCGAATTGGCAGCACCAATGGCTGCGGTGATATGGTCGTAGCCCGCGCCGCTGTCCGCCGGCAACGGCCCCAGCACATAGTAGGGGGCCTTGCCGCTCATCCGTTTTTCCAGCATGATGTTGCCCTCGATTTCATCGAGCGGCACATGGCCCGGCCCCTCCACCATCATCTGGCAGCCCATTTCCCGGCCGAGTTCGGCCAGTTCGCAGTTGATGATCATCTCCGCCATCTGCGCCCGGTCGTGGCTGTCGTGGATGGCCCCGGCCCGGATGCCGTTGCCCAAAGAAAGCACGGCGTCATATTTTTTCATCAGGGAACAGACCCGGTCGAACTGCTCGTACAGGGGATTTTCCTTGTTGTGATACTCCATCCAGGAAACCATGAAGGTACCGCCCTTGGACACCAGCCCGCCGTAGCGGTAGCCCTGCTTGCGCAGCCGCTCGATGCTGAAGCGGTTGATGCCGCAATGAATGGCCATGAAGGAGATACCGTCCGCCAGTTGCCGCTCGATGAGCTCAAAAAGATATTCAGGGTCGAGCTTGTTCGGGTTGCGGTATTTTTTCGCCGCGTCGTGAAAGGCCTGATAGAGCGGCACATTGCCCACCGGCAGCGTGCAGCAGCCCAGTATTTCCCGCCGGACCAGATCAAGATCGCCGCCGGTGGAAAGCTCCATCAGGGTATCGGCCTTTTCCTCCTCGGCAATGCGCGCCTTGCGTTTTTCCAGTTCGATGTCATAGATGTCCGACGAGGTGCCGATGGAAGCGTTGACCTTGGTACGCAGGCCGGTGCCGATACCCACCGCCTTCTGCCCGTTGCGGGACGGGTTGCAGGGGATGACGATTTCTCCGGCGGCGACGAGAATACGGAGCTGCTCGGCGTCGATATTTTCATCGCAGGCCACCTGGCGCATCGGTTCGGTTATTTCGCCCTGGCGGGCGCGTTCAAGCTGGGTTTTCATGAAAAATTCCTTTGCAGTAATGATGAAAAAATGAACCACGGAGCGCGCAAAGCACACAGAGATTTTGTTTGCCATAAAAGAATTTCTCTGTGCCCTCTGCGCGCTCCGTGGTGAAAACGGGTTCAGTCATGGGGCAACAAAAAACCTGATTGCCGCGAGCAGGAGCACGGCCAAAACGGTGGTTGCCGCAAGCAACCGGTTGGCACGATTGATGTGACCTGACTTTGGCTCATGCAGCGGCTCGCCGATAAAGGGCTTTGCCAGCGGTTTGCCGAAATAGCTGTTCACCCCGCCCAACCGCAGGCCCAAGGCCCCGGCCACCGCCGCCTCGGTGTGGCCGGAATTGGGGCTGGCATGGGCCAGCCGGTCCCGCCGCAAGATGCGCCAGGCCCCTCTGCCGTTTTCGCCGAGCAAAAAGGCGGCCACCACCGCGATCAGCCCGGAAAGACGGGCGGGCAGGAAATTGGCTGCGTCGTCGAGCCGGGCCGCGGCCCAGCCGAAGCGCAGGTAGCGCTCGTTTTTATAGCCGAAGGTGGAATCCAGGGTATTGATCGCCTTATAAACAAGTGCCGCCACCGGCCCGCCGACAAAGGCATAGAAAAGCGGGGCGGTGACGCCGTCAACGATGTTTTCCGCCACGCTTTCCACCGTGGCCCGGACAATGCCCGCCTCGTCCAGCCCTTCCGTGTCCCGGCCGACGATCATCGCCACTTTGCGGCGCGCCATGGGGATATCTCCGGCATTCAGGGCGCGGGCCACGGCCCGGCTGTGGTCGGCCAGATCCCGGGCGGCAAAGCAGAAATAAAGCAGCAGCACGGCAACCGCGTCACCGGCCAGGGGATGAAAAAGGGCAGCCAGGCGGATAAGACCCCAGCCCGTCAGCCCGGTGCCGGTCAGGACCACGGCAACCGCCGCAATCCCGGCCAGCCGTTCATGAACGATAAGCCTGCGGCAGCCCTTTTCCGCCCAAGCGGCAAGCGCGCCGATCAACCGCACCGGATGGGGCAGAGAGCGCGGGTCGCCGAGCAGGGCATCGAGCAGCAGGGCGGCGATGATCTGGGAAAGAAGCGTCATCAGAGACCAAGCAGCCGGTAAATCGCTTTCATGTCAATCCCCCGGCGGACGATGTCGGCCAGCCGGTCAAAGGCGGGCTCCAAGTCATAGGCGGCCAGCACCCGCCCTTGGGGAGCAAGGCCGCGCCGCTCACGCAGGCGGTCGATGAACCAGCGGCGGAAGGGGTCGGCGTCAAAGATGCCGTGCAGATAGCTGCCCCAGACCATGCCGTTTGCCGAGGCGGCACAGATACGCTCCCCTTCCACCCCCGCAAGGATCTGACGCAGATTGGAGCTGGTGCGGCCATGATGGATCTCATAGCCGTGCACCGCAAGCCCGGATTCCTCATGCACCGCGCTGCGGCGGGTCAGGGTCTTATCCGGTTCCAGGGTGGTGGCGAGCGGCAGCAGGCCGAGGCCGGGAATGGTTTTGCCCGCTGACTCAAGCCCATGCGGGTCGTTGATATGACTCCCCAGCATCTGGAAGCCGCCGCAGATACCGGCAATCTCCACTCCGCCCTCCCCGGCCATGCGGCGGATGAGGTCAGCCAGACCGCTCTCCACCAGGTAATCGAGATCGGTCATGACATTCTTGCTGCCGGGCAGCAGAAGAGCCGCCACCTGCCCCCGCACCGCTTCCAGATCAGCGGGCTTTCTGATGATGCGCAGATGAACATCCGGCTCCGCCAGAAAGGGCTCGAAATCGGTAAAATTGGAGATATGGGGCAGATCGATCAGGGCAATCTCCACGTGATCGCCGGACGGCGCGCTTCTTTCATAAAGCCCGGCCTTGAAACCGACCGAATCCTCTTCCGGCAGCCCGAGCCCGGGCAGATACGGCACAACGCCCAGCACCGGCCGCCCCGTATGGGCCAGGGTATAGTCAAAGGCATCCTGCAGCAGCGATTCGGTGCCCCGAAAGCGATTGACGACAAAACCGGCCACCAGTTCCCGCTCCCATTCGGCCAGCACCTCCATGATGCCGACAAAGGAGGCAAAGACCCCGCCCCGGTCGATATCGCCCACCAGCAGCACCGGCGCACCGGCATAACGGGCCATGCGCATGTTGACGATGTCGTGATGCTTGAGGTTGACCTCGCCCGGACTGCCCGCCCCTTCCAGGATCACCGCGTCGTATTCCTGGGCCAGCGAGTCGTAGGCGGCGCACGCAGCCTGCCAGGCTCGCGGTTTGTAGGCGACGTACTGATTGATAGTCATATTGGCCACCGGCCGGCCGTTGACAATGACCTGACTGCCCACCTCGCTGGAGGGTTTCAGCAGCACCGGATTCATCCGCACGTCCGGATCAAGGCGAGCGGCCTGGGCCTGCACCACCTGGGCCCGCCCCATCTCCAGGCCGTCCCGGGTGACATAGGAGTTGAGCGACATGTTCTGGGCCTTGAACGGTGCCACCCGCAGCCCGTCCTGCAGGAGGATGCGGCAGAGCGCCGCGGTCAGCACCGATTTGCCGGCGTTGGAGGCAGTGCCCTGCAGCATGAGGCTGGGGGTGCGGCGCGACGGCGTCTTGCGGGGAGCGCCGTGCAAGAGTTTCTCCAGGGCCGCGACCAACTGCTCGTTGTCCTCCTCCCGCCGCACCGCCACGCGGAAAAAGAAAGAGCCGTTTTCCGGCAGACCGGAAAAATCCACCCCGCTGTCGTTGATTTCAATTGACTCGGCCCGCAACTTTTCCCGCAGCGTTGAGGCGGTCATTTTCCCGCCGTCAATGCGGATCAGCAGAAAATTGGCCTCCCCCGGAAAAACGGTCAGGCCGGGCAGGCGGGAAAGCTTTTCCGTCAGGCCTTGCCGCAATCGGGCCACCGTTTCCCGGCTCTCCGCGATGTATTTTGCATCGGCGAGAAAGGCCCGGCCCACCTCGGCGGCCATGGGGTTGCCGACGCAGGAGACGATCTGCTCCCGCAAGCGCGAACAGATCGTGGTGTCCGCGCAACAGAAACCGATGCGCAGGCCGGGCACGGCAAAGAATTTCGACAGCGACCGCACCACCAGCAGATTCGCCGCATCAACCCCGGCCAGGGAGTGATAGTCCGCGACAAAATCGGCTAAAGACTCATCCAGAACAAAAAAGGTCTCGGCACATTCATTCACCAGGCGCAGCAGCTCATCGCGGGGTATGGTGCGGCCGATGGGGTCGTTGGGCTGGCCGAGAAAGACAATTTCATCGCCCCGCAGCAGCGAGGCAAGTCGCCCGAGACGCGGACGGAAATCAGACTCGTCACCCAGAACCGGACAAACCGTTTCCATGCCCGCCCGGCGGCAGGCGGCGGCATACATCGCCGGGGCGGGCAGCGGGATAATGGCCCGCGGCCGGTCCAGAACCCGAGGAATGAGGGAAAGCAGTTCCGTGGCTCCGCAGCCCGTCACCACCCGTTTAGCCGCCACCCCCGGCTCTCCGGCAATGACCTGGGCCAGCGCCCCGTCCGACTGGTCGGGATACCGGCAAAGCAGTTCAACACTCCGGCTGATGATGCGGCGCAGGGTTTCCGGCGGGCCCAGCGGGTTTCCCATGAAACCGAAATCAATCACCGCGCCTTTAGCCTTTGCCCCATCTGCGGCTGTTCTCGACATTCTTTTTCCCCTGGCCTCTATTTATCCGCCTCGGACACCGCTGCTTCGGCAAAGGTGGCAATATCGGTGAGCACATGCACCGCCGCCTCCACCACGTTCATGGCCAGGGCGGCGCCGGTGCCCTCGCCCAGGCGCATGTTGAGATCAAGCAATGGTTCCACCCCGAGCCGCTGCTGCATGAGCCGATGGCCCGGCTCCATGCTGCGGTGGGCGGCGATGATATAGTCCCGCACCTCGGGCTTGAGGCCGTGGGCGATGAGCGCACCGGCCGTGGAAATAAAACCGTCCACCACCACCGGTTTCTTCTGGGCCGCGGCCCCGAGGATAATCCCCGCGATGCCGCCGATTTCAAAGCCGCCCACCCTGGCCAGCACATCCAGGGCATCATCCGGGTTCGGCCGGTTGACGGCAAGACTCCTTTTGATCACCCCGATCTTGTGTGTCAGCTGCTTGTCATCAAGGCCGGTGCCCCGGCCGCAGACGGTATCAACCTCGGCCCCGGTCAGGGCTGCGAGAATGGCGGTGCTGGGGGTGGTGTTGCCGATGCCCATGTCGCCGGTGCCGAAGATGTCGGTGTCCGGACCAAGCTGAGCGGCGATTTCAATCCCCGCCTCGATTGCCGCCACCGCCTGCTCCCGGCTCATGGCCGGACCTTCGGCAATGTTGGCCGTGCCGTGACCGATCTTACGGTCAATGATTTTTCCGGCTTGGGCGAGATGGCGCAAATCCGCCGCCACCCCCATGTCAACCACCACCACCCGGGCGCCGCACTGCCGGGCCAGGGCATTGATGCCCGCCCCGCCCCGCACGAAATTCGCCACCATCTGCGGCGTCACCTCCTGTGGGAATTTGCTTACCCCTTCGGCCACCACCCCATGGTCACCGGCCATGGTGATGATGGCCTTGCGCTTTACCGCCGGGGTCATGGACCGGGTCATGCCGGCCAGATCAAGGGCCAGATCCATCAGGCGGCCCAGTGACCAGTGCGGCAGGCAGAGATTATCGAGCCGCTGCCGGGCGTTCGCCCGCCATAAATCATCCTGCCTGGTGATCGAACCCATTGTTTTTTCAAGTAAATCCATACTGCCTCCCCGCAACCGGGCAAAAAAAATCCCCGGATCGTTCAAGAACGATCCGGGGATTTCCCAATTTTATCCACGAGACCACATGCCTCGATATCACCTCGTATCGAGCGCGCCATCCGATCCGGCAGGTATTCTGACTCCCGGTTCATCCTCCATTCACGCCTTCCCGCCCGCAGCTCTCTACGGGCAGTGGCACAATGCGAATATCGTCACCGGTCACAGCGGCGGGCCCGTCCCCGATTTGCACGGCGGTTCCCTGTCCTGATCGTATTTTCTGATTACATACTAGAACGTCACGGAAGAGTCAAGCCCGATGGCCGGGAAAAAATCCGGCGGCCTTCCCTGTTCCCTTCTCAATCCTTGACAGGGGGCTTCCGCTTCAGTACATTTTCAGGAGTCAGGAGTCAGGAGTCAGGAGTCAGGAGAGAACACACGACATGGAGCCGCTATGAACGAAAACTGCCTGTTCTGCAAAATCATCAAGGGTGACATCCCCGCCAAGAAAATTTACGAGGACGACGAGGTTCTGGCCTTCTGGGATATCGCTCCCCAGGCACCGAAGCATTTTCTCGTCATCCCCAAAAAACATATCAGCGGCCCGGCCGCCATGACCGAAGAGGATGAGCAGCTCATCGGCAAGGTGATACGGGTCGGCGCGGCCATTGCCGGGGAAAACGGCATCGGCGACGACTTCCGGGTGGTCTTCAACAACGGGGCGGGCGCGGGCCAGACGGTTTTCCACATCCACATGCATATCCTCGGCGGCCGAGCCATGAACTGGCCGCCGGGCTGAGCATGGCTCCCGATGCAATTGCCGCAAGCACCACCGGGGTTATCCTGGCAGGCGGGGCAAGCTCGCGTTTCGGCAGCAACAAGGCCCTGGCCATGCTGGACGGCCGCCCGATCATCGTCCATGCGGCCGACGTTCTGTCACAGATTTTCACCCACTTGCTGCTGGTGACTAACACCCCGGAAACCTACCGTTTTCTCGGCTGGCCCATGGCAGGCGATATCCATCCGGGCCAGGGCCCCCTGGCCGGCATCCACGCCGCCCTGCAGACCATACAAACCGAGCAGGCATTTGTCGTCGCCTGCGACATGCCCCGCATCAACGCGGGACTCATCACCTCTCTCTGCAACATGCCGGGCGATTGGGACGTCGCCCTTCCCTGGCTCCAGACAGGCCCGGAACCGCTCTTTGCCGTCTACCGCAAAAGCTGTCTGCCCGTTATTGAAAAACAACTGGCCGCGGGACAGGGTAAAATACGGCTTGCTTTGCAGCAACTGAATTTGCTCAAGATAAGTGAAACGGAAATCCTTCCTTTGACCTGCGACCTCCTTACCTTTCACAACATCAACCGGACGGATGATCTCAAGATTCTCCTGGAGAAAGAACGTGACAGCTGACAATGACCTGACCCTGAAAAAGGCGCAGCGACTGATCGCAAGTCATGTCAAAGGCGGGAAGAAAGAGGTGGTCAGCCTTCTTGACGGCCTGGACAGGTGCGCCTTTGCCGACATCCGCTCCCCTCTGCCGGTTCCCCATTTCCGTCAAGCCACCATGGACGGCTTTGCCGTAAAAGCCTCCGTTCTCAAAGGGGCAGGCCCATGGCAACTTCCCATTGCCGGAGAAATCGCCGCAGGCCGCATCGACATTCCAAACCAAAGGAAAAATGAAGCATACCGGATCATGACAGGCGGCACTGTGCCTGACCGGGTGGATCAGGTCATCCCCCAGGAATGGTGCAAAACAGACAACGGCACGGATAACCTGCTGAAAAAGCCAACACAGACCTGGTTAAAATAGAAAAAGAACTACAAAGACAAAAATGGGTCTGTTTTAAAAACGGCTTTGCTTTTTCAGTCAGAGTTGATCCGTTTGTTAGGCGTTCGCTCGTTATTAATTTAGGCATTATTCCAAGATAATAAGATTTCTTTCCTGAGTAAAACAAAGACTATCAATGAAATTAGTTCCATTATTACTGTAAATGCAATTATATCCAGGATGGAAAAATCATAAACAAATCCCATAATAGTGCTTCCAGCAAACAAGGCCACTCCGTATATTGTATTAAAGATACCATAGGCAAATCCTCGATGTTCTATGGAAACTAAATCGGCAATTGCCGCTCGCATTATCGTTTCATGTACTCCCATCACCGCACCCCAAAGCAAAGCGGTTATGATTGCCATATTGTAACTATTAGAAAATGCCAGGAATGGAATAGGAAGCGTGAGCAAGGGAATCGTTATCAGCGTTTTCAGTCCGACTTTATCATATGTTTTCCCGATAACAAGGGCTACCAATGCATCCATTCCCATTGCAATTGCATAAAATATTGGAATCTGGGTTTCTGATACAACTGATTGAATCTTAAAATGGTAAGAGATTATTTGAAAATTGACAAATCCTGCTACACTAAAAAAGGTGAATAGAGCGTAGAACCAAAATGTCCTTGAAAGTTTTTTTTTGCCGTCTGCTTTTTTTTGACCATCTGTATTACGGGATGTTTCAAGTGCTACTGGAGAGGGAATTTTATTTCTTGCTAACAGAAGAATTACTAGACACAAAACAGCAGGTATCCATAAAATGGTAAACCCTCCAAGATAACCACCTTTAAGAAAAAAAACAGCAGAAAATATCAAAGGTCCTATAATGGCTCCAATCTGGTCAAGCGCTTCATGTAGACCGAAACCAAAACCTCGCCCAACTTGTTTTGTAGTGTGGGAAAGAATTGCATCCCTTGCTGGAGTTCTTATTCCTTTTCCTATGCGCTCCATGATGATAAGGAGAGCTGCTATTTCCCAATGATCGGTAAGCGCTACAAGGGGAATGGCGCAAAGCAATCCATAACCTGCGATTGTTATAGACCAATATTCTTTAGTGCGGTCTGCAACATAGCCAGAAATCAAACGTAATGTATATCCGATTAATTCGCCAAGTCCTGCTACTAAACCAACAATGGAAGCGCTTGCACCCAACATGGCTAAATAAGGGCCGCTAATACTTCTTGCGCCTTCATATGTTATGTCTCCAAACAGGCTGACAAATCCCATGAGGATAATAAATTGTAAGGCTATTTTCTTGCCTTTATTTAAACTGGATGCTGAATTTTGTTTGGATTGCTTCATAAAAGATATGCCGCTTTATTGTATTTACGCCCAACGCCAAGGGTAACCAGCGGCGGCCACTGAACTACGCCCGAAGAACGCTGCTCCCCGCCGTCTGCGTTGACCCTTTTGTTCGGCAGTTTTATTTATACTCTGACCAGCTTCATTAGGGGTTCAAAAGAATATAAAGCTGGTCTTCTTCCAGAGGCTTCTTCTATTGTCCTTAAAAGACTCTTCTCCAATAATACTCTTGTGAATCTTGCGGCACTTGCGGCAGGGATGCCACTATGCGTTGTAAATTTGTTGTTTCTAAATACTGGATTTGTAAACACAAAATCCAATGCATTAACACTCCATTTGGAAGAAAGGGCATCTGAAAAAATAGTTTTCATTTCTTCGTAAAGAGATCGTATATTTTCAGCAATGGCCAGATTCTTAATAGCCTGCTGTTCAACGGCTTTTAGAAAAAAAGAGCACCAATTTTCCCACTCGCCATACGCTGACACTCTTTTCATTGTATCAATATAAATGTCTTTATTGTCTTCCAGGTATCCACTTATATAAAAATGAGGCGCAGATATTGTTCCAGAAGCCCAGAGCATTAAGGTGATCAGCATTCGACCAATTCTCCCATTACCATCTTTAAACGGATGTAGTGCCTCGAATTCAATATGAGTAATACCAGTTTTTATTAACGATGGATGCGTGCTTTGATCTATATATTGAAATAATTTATCTAATCCTTCCTGTAGTTTTTCTGGAGAAATCGGGACAAACAATATTTCTTTCTTTAATTTATCTGCTAAATAATTTTGTTCATTCTTTAACTCACCTGGAGATTTTGTAGCGCCTCGCCCAAACGATAACAGTCGTTGATGAATACCTTTTACCAGTGATTGGGACAATGGATAGCCATCCTCCATCGCTTTTTGTGTTGCTATCAAAGCTCTTTGATAGAGAATTGTTTCGATAACTTCTGACCTTACACCTACTGTATTCCCGGTTTCAGTATCATAGTCAGCCTCATATTTAAGAATTTCATCCATGGTACTTATTGTGCCTTCCATTCTTGAGGAGATTACAGCTTCTTGATTACGCAAAGGAGCGAGCAATATTTCGCTATTATGCATATTTTTTAACATTTGGTCATAACGAGCTACAGCATCAGTTGCTTTTATTAGTGGCTCTACGAATTGACCATAATCCAAGTTTTGCGGAGGAAATTTGTCATAATGATAGTTGACAGCGTTTTCAAAATTGAGATCCATATTTTTACCTCTCTTGTCTGTTGTGGTTAATATTTTTAAACACTTTAATCACAACAGGGTTACGGGTCAATATTTTTGTTTTTCCGAGAGACAAAGCGGGTAGGCGCGAAAAAATTCACAACAAAATGGGTTGACTATCATTTTTTTGATAATTTGAGAGACAAGGCTTGTAGGTATAAAACAATTCCTCTCAAAACGGTTTGTCTCTCATTTTTTACGTTGCGTGAATAACAAGGTGGACATTCCGGCAATTTGGGGACTTGAGAGCCGAACCCTTTTATTTCTATTTCGGCATGTCCTCGAAAAAGAGTTTCCAAAAGTTGAAGGCATCGTCCGGGCCAAGCGTAAACCGTACATCCCCGTTGTCTTATCTCGGGAGGAAATTGACAGAATCGTCGCTAATGCCGAGCATCCTTACGCTCTGGTCATCAAACTGCTTTACGGTTGCGGCTTACGACTTTCGGAATGCATGAACCTTCGAGTACAGAATTTCAATTTTGACTTCGGTGTCCTTACCATCCATGACGGTAAGGGACAAAAAGACAGAACAGTCCCTTTGCCGGAAGCACTTATTCCAGAACTCAAAAAACAGCTCGAAACCGTGGTTTTTCTCCATCAAAACGATTTGGATTCAGGCTACAATGGGGTGTTCCTCTATCAGCCCGTTGAAAAACCCTGTTGTGGCCATTGATTGAGATTGAATGAATCGGCCGATCGGGTAAAATGTCGTGACAACTCATCACACAACAGGGGTTTTTCTTCATGGCCATCGGTAAACGCAAAAAACATAAACAGCTCCCGCTCTGGATCGCCCATAGCGACCTGGCCCCACGCGGTGGCCATCCCTTTTACACCCGCCTCAACCGTCTTTTTGATGACGATGGATTTGACGTCTGGCTGGAACAGGAATGTGCCCCCTTTTTCTCGGAAGCAGGTCGTCCCTCGATTCCTCCAGGTGTCTACTTCCGCATGCTCTTTGTCGGCTACCTGGAAGGGTTTCAGTCCGAACGCAGCATTGCCTGGCATTGCAGTGACAGGATGTCGTTGCGGGAGTTCCTCGGCTATCAGATTCACGAAAAAACGCCGGATCATTCAAGTTTCACCATCTGGCGGCAACGATTGCCGCTGGAGCTGTACACCAAGGTTTTCCAGCGTATCCTCTGCATTGTCCATCAACACGGGCTGATCGATGCATACGCGACTGGTGTCGACTCGACAACCATTGAAGCCAATGCCTCTCTGCGGCGTCTGGCGCGAAAAGATACCGGTTCCTCCTACACCGACTATGTCAAAACGTTGATGCGCGAGGCAGGTCAAGAGCCAGGTGATGCCGCCGACGTTGCCCGTTTCGACAGGAAACGCACAGGCAAGAAACTTTCCAATCGCGAGTGGCAATCGGAAACCGATCCCGACGCCCGTATCGCCAAGATGAAGAATGGCACGACCCATCTTGCCTACAAGGCGGAACATGCGGTCGATCTTGCCACCGGGGCCATGCTGGGCGTCGTGGTGCATCCGGCTGATCAGGGCGATACGGCAAGCATCGAGGAGACGCTGGAACAAGTCGAGGAGAACCTTGCCGTTCTCGGTGACGAAGCGCCGGAACTGCTGTGCGTGGTTACCGACAAAGGATACCACAAGGCGGAGTTGATCAGGAAACTCAATGCCGACAAAGGGATCACCACCTACATTCCGGAGCGGCAGAGCGAACAGAGACGAAGTTGGCATGGCGACAAAGAGGCCTGCCGGGAATTTCACGGCAATCGCCGCCGCACTCGGGGAGACCACGGAAAACAGTTGTCCCGTCGGCGTTCCGAGATTGTGGAACGAAGTTTTGCCATGCTCAAGCGAGGTGGCAATCTTGCCCGGATGACGCTTCGCGGTCTGGAAAATGTCAGTAAACGCTACCTGATTCATGCCGCTGCCTACAATTTGGGACTTCTCATGCGGGTAATCTTTGGACAGGGCACCCCGAAAGGGATGGCCGATGTCCTGCGGCGTCTTATTTTGGGTATTTTTGCCATTTTTGCCACTGTTTTTGCCCTGCTACTGCCCGAAATATTGATCAGGCAGAGGTCTTTTTTGAAAATGACGGACTTTTCATACGGCTGTCGGTTGCGGCCGCTGTTTTTCGAAATTTAAGTTTTTTCAACGGGCTGCTATGGATTACTGGAAAAGAAATATAAGAATGCGGCCAAAGAGTTGGTGTGGCAGTGGTTTTTCCCGGCCAAGGAATTAACCTTGGTTCCTGAGACAAAAGAATTCAGGCGGTATCATCTGCACGACAGCCATGTGCAAAAGGCGATTACAGGGGCTGTGCGACTGGCAAAAATCCCAAAGCGGGCTACGGCGCATACGTTTCGGCATAGTTTCGCCAGCCATCTCCTACAGGCAAATTATGACATTCGCACAATTCAGGAGCTCCTGGGGCACAGCGATGTGCGGACCACCATGATCTATACCCATACCGTGAAGAGCCAAACGATCAAAGAGGCCAGGAGCCCGCTCGATTTCTGAGTCTGCTGACAATCCTGTGATGTCCGCCATGGATACCTAGACACCATGGCCCCAATTAATTATGAAGCTCAGAAGCTATCTTCAAAAAACTTATCACAAAAATCGTTGGATTTGAAATTGAAATTCAGGCAGATGACCAGAGGGTATAAGCAGGCCGGTAGATGAAAGATAGAGGGTGTAAAATAGTTTGTGTAAATGGCTATGACTGAGTAAGTCAAAAAACTACCCTTTAAAAAGGAGCTCATATGGCCATTGATAAAGAAATTTTGGATCGTTTACTTGCCGACTACAATTACCAGAAGCCCGAAGAACTGATCGGTGAAAACGGGCTGCTCAAGCAGCTCACCAAGGCCTTACTGGAGCGGGCGTTACAGGCGGAAATGACCGTCCACCTGGGCCACGAAAAACATGGAACCATCGTCACCAAAGGCGGTAATGCCCGAAATGGTAACTCTGCAAAGACCATCAAGGGCGACTTCGGTAAAATGCCGATTGAGGTCCCGCGCGACCGCGACAGCAGTTTCGATCCGGTCATCATTCCCAAAGGGCAAACCCGCTTTCCCGGCTTTGACGACAAGATTATCTCTCTCTACTCCCGAGGGATGACTACCAGGGAGATTCAGGGGCACTTGGAAGACATTTACGGAGTTGATGTCTCTCCCACCCTGATTTCAACGGTCACCGATGCCGTTGCTGACGAGGTTAAAGTTTGGCAAAATCGCCCGTTGGACCCCATTTATCCCATTGTTTACATGGACGCTATCCGGGTTAAGGTGCGCGACAATGGGCATGTTAAGAACAAGGCGGTCTATCTGGCTATTGGCATCACCATGGACGGCGTCAAGGATGTCCTGGGAATGTGGGTTGCCGAAAACGAGGGCGCCAAGTTCTGGTTGCAGGTAGTGACTGAGCTAAGAAACCGTGGCGTGCAGGATATTTTCATTGCCTGCGTCGATGGCCTCAAGGGTTTTCCTGAAGCCATTGAGACGGTTTTCCCCTTCACCCAGGTCCAGCTCTGTCTCGTCCACATGGTGCGCAATTCCCTGAAATATGTCTCATGGAAACAGCGCAAAGAGGTGGCTGCGGATCTCAAGGCCATTTACCAATCGCCAACAGCCGAGCAGGCCGAAATGGAACTGATGACCTTTGAAGAAAAATGGGACAAAACGCATCCGTCCATCGGCCAATCCTGGCGAAGAAATTGGGAAAGAATCACCCCATTTTTTGCGTATTCGCCCGAGATACGCAAGGTGATATATACCACCAATGCTATTGAGTCGTTGAACATGTCACTGCGCAAAGTTACCAAGAACCGGGGTTCATTTCCCAATGACGAGTCGATGCTTAAACTGCTTTACATGGCGCTGAACAATATCGCCAAAAAATGGACTATGCCAATCAGAGACTGGAAGGCTGCCTTGAACCGCTTTTCAATCTTGTTCGGCGACAGAATGCCTGCATATTGAAAATTAAAAATGAAAACCATTTACACAAAATTCTTTACAGGCCCGAAAGATATCCACCGGCGGTCTCAATCAAAATGAAAATAGGGAACTTGAGATGTATCCTGCCTTGGTAAAGGAAATAATGGTTCTTATTCAGATTCCTTCTGTCAAGATTTTTCATTATCTTCCACGAACAATACCAAACGAAAACGTATTAGGAAGCGAAGTATTTTCCCCCACACTTTCAGCAGACAATCACCACTGCGGTGATATTATCCTTGCCGCCGGCTTCATTGGCGCACCGGACCAGCGTGTCGCAGGCGATCTCCGCGGTCGCCGACTCTTCGAGTATCCGCTCTATTTCGTCATCCTCCACCATGCTCCACAGTCCGTCGGAACAAAGGAGAATCCTGTCGCCGGTCCGGATCGGCACCTGATGAAATTCAGGATCCTCGGGAAAGGCAAAGCCGATGCCGCGGGTGACGATATTGCGAGCCAACCCCGCTGCGCCATGCGCCAGGCCCGCAGTCTGCTCCGCCACCAGCGAATGGTCGGTGGTGACCTGAACCAGGCCGTTGCCGTCGTCAACATAGGCCCGCACATCGCCGACATGACAAAAATACGCGCTGTCGCCGTCCACCAGGCAGGCAACAAGGGTGCATCCCATGCCCTGCAATGCCGGATCTTCCGCCCCCATTTCCATCACCCTGTCATTGGTCTGGTGAAAGCCGGCAATCAGCCCGTGCTGGATGGCCGCCGGATTGCCGCGAATCTGCCGGATCTTTTCCTCGGAAAAAAAGGTGGCGAGACACTCGATCGCCACTCTGCTGGCAACTTCACCCGCCCTGTGGCCGCCCATGCCGTCGGCCACCAGGAAAATATTTCTTTCCAGCAGAATGGCAAAGTTGTCTTCATTGTTCCTGCGGACCATGCCGGTATCCGTTCTGCCGAAACAGACAAGACCTTTTGGGGCGGTTTGAAAAAATTTTCTCAAAAAACCAAACATGCTTTCTCCATTATTCCAGATCCCGGACCATTGTAAATCTTCTTGTGCGGAAAACAGATCGACTTTTTTCCAGTTCGTCAAACATCAGCGGCTGCGCAACGCCGACGGCACCCCGTCATCAAACTCAAGCTGATAAATAAGGGTCCACAGCACAATTGCCCCATCCTGCCGGCCGCACAGAAAGGTATGGGCGCGCGGCCCGCCGGCCAGACTGCATACCCCGTCGCCCCTGGCATCAAGGATATGGATACACTTGCCGCTTTGCCAGTTCCACAGCTTGATGATATCGTCCTCGTAGCCGGTAACCAGTGTCTGATCGTCGGCAAGAAGAAGAACGGAGGTGATCGTATCCTCATGCTTGTCCATGGACTGCAGACACCTGCCGCTCCTGCAGTCCCAAACCCGCACCACCCTGTCGCCGCTGATGCTGGCGATTTTCGCTCCGTCGCGGCTGACCGACAGGGACGATACCGGCAGGGCATGGGCGGCAACTTCCCGCAGGCAGTCGCCTCCTTGCCCGTCATAAAAACGGAGGGAACCGTCTTCGTTGCCCGCGACAAACCGAGCGTCCTCAATGCAGACGAGACAGCGAACACCGCTGCCCGCCTCGGTGATTTGCTTTATTTTGCCGCCGGCGGAAGAAAGCAGAACAATGCCGCCGCTGCCGAGACCGACCAGCAACTGTTTGCCGTCCGGCAGGAAGGTCAGGGCTGTCACCGGTCCTTTGCCGCAGGCCACGCTTTTCTGCTCGCCGCTTCTGAAAAAGCGGAGAACCACCTCCCCGTCTTGCTGCCCAATGGCAAGCGTGGATGAATTTGCCGCAACGGCGGTAACCTGCGCCCTGGTTTGGGCAAAAGGGACTGCCATCTTTCTTTCACCGACGCTGCGCACATACACCTTTTTGCCGGAGGAAGCGGAAAAAACCAGCCGCCGTTCCGGGACGGAGGCCATGAACCATGCCGGTCCTTCATCCGCTTCCGCCTCATGGGTGATAACCCGCTGGACGGCGGACAGGACGCTTTTTTTGCCTTCCGGCAGCAGCTGTTCGTAAATCTTGTAATAAAATTTGTCTTTTTTGAAGCGCTCGTTTCCCCAGCTGACCATCAGGGTGTCATAGCACTGGGTCAAGCGCCGGCTCTGCAACAGGGTGAGAATATTATGGTGCACCGAACGGCGCAGCTGGGCCTCGCGGAAAATCTCCATCGGCGCCTTGGGAAAACACAGGCGCAGCTCCGGCTCCCGTTTTCTGGCGGTTTTCAGCATCTCCTCGCCGCGCTCGACACATTCCCCGATTTCCTTTTCCAGCTTGTCGAACAAATCAAGCGAGGGAAACCGTTTTTTGCAGGCCTCCACTCGCCGCAGCAAGCGATCCGGACTTTCATTGCTTTTGCACCAGCGCAACATCAAGAAATTATAAAGGGCTTCCGGCAGGGTGTCGTTTATCTCCAGGGTACGGGACAGATAATTTTCCGCCTGCCGGTACTTTCCGAGTTCAGCCAGTGAAACCGCGCGATTGTTCCAGTTTTCCGCCCGCATGTCGATTTTTTCCATGATGGCATAGGGGCAGGAAACCTGAAAAAGCTCCAGATAAACCTGGTTCAGCGCTTCCTTGAGCTCGCCAAAATGCGGGTAGCGATCATCCGGTTGATAAGCAACGCTTTTTTTCAGGATTGTCTTCAGGCTTTCCGGCAGTTTGATCGCCGGATCGGCGGCCTCGGGCTCCGGGCAATTCCCCTGGGCATTATGCTTATAGGGTCTTTTGCCGCAGAACATCATCCACAGGCAGAGGCCGAAGGAAAAGATGTCGGTCCGCCTGTCCACCCGATGGGCGTTGCGCAACTGTTCGGGCGATGCATAATTCGGGGTGCCGCGGAAGCCGACCGTGGCATCCGCGGATTGGACGCCGGGCAAGGTCGTTCCTTCGGCTTCCTTTTCCGTACCCTTGATGGCGCGGAGGATGCCGAAATCGGTAATTTTGACCAGGCCGTCCTTGGAAAGCAGGATATTCTGCGGCTTGATGTCGCGATGAATAAAACCCTTGGTGTGCGTATATTCCATGCCGTTGCAGAACTGCACGGCAATGGAAAGAGCGGTCCGCATATCCCGGCACCGCCCGCGGTTGATCCATTCATCCAGGGTGCCGCCGGACACATATTCAATAAAGATATGGGGAATAGCTGAAAAACTGCGGACATAATAACAGCAGGCGATGTTCGGATGCAGGCCCAAACGGACCCAGCCGTTGGCCTCCCGGAGAATGCGCTGCAATCCCTCCCGGTCGGCCCATACTTCCGGCCTGGGCGCCTTGATGGCCATCCAGATGCCCCAGCCCAGATGCTCGGCAATATAAACCTTGCCCATGGCGCCGCTGAAGATGCGATCGATCCGATAGCGGTCGTCGATAACCTCTCCGGGCAGCCAGTTCAGCCCAACCGCGGCATCAGCATCGCCCTGACCGGGCAGAACCTGGGTGAGATCGACGGAGGGCGCCTTGTCCTGAACCGACTTGCCGCTCGCGCCCTGGCTATCCTTTTTAAAAAAGCGACTCAGCATAACGGGTTGAAATCTCCGCTCCGGGGCGGGAAAGAGGAAAGATGCTGCTTGCCGTGACAACGGGAAACAGTTGTCGACGGCTACTCAAAACGGATCTGTACGCCTCGAATCTCGATGACATCCCCCTTGTTCAGTTCGCATTCTTCCCTGGCCGGCGCGCCGTTGAGCAGGGTTTTCGCCCAGCTCCGCTGGGGAACGAGATAAAATTTCTTGTCGCGATTAATGACGTAACACTGGGCCTGGGCAACAAACCAGCCGGAAACCCGCAAATCGCTGTTGATGTCCTTGCCGATCTTGACACTGCTGCGGCCGAACAGCGGCACTTCGCCGGGGCTGCCGTCACCTTTTATCACGGTCAGCCGGTGGACGACCTTGACCGCTTCCTTGCTCTTCTGGGGCCCGGAAGAACTGCTTCGCGTGACAAAAACCGTTTCGTCGCCGAAGTCAAGAGCCGCGCTTTGTGAAGCGAATCCCTTTTCCTTCGACGACTCGGCGGGCAGGAGAAGAAATTTGCCGATCTCCACCACATCATCATCAAAGAGCTGAACGCAGGAATCTATCTTTTTGCCGTTGACCATGGTGCCGTTCAGGCTGCCGAGATCCTCCACGAAATAAACGCCGTTTCTCCTCTCAAGCGCCGTATGCTTGCGCGAAATCGCCGTATTATCCACCACCACGTCGGCTTCCGCGCTCCTGCCGATCACCAGCCGCTCACCATCTTCGATGGGAAACTGCTTCACAACCTTGCCATGCAGCTTTATTGCCCATACAGCCATAATTCACTCCTCTTCCTGGCCGGCATCAGCCGGTTTGCAACGTCATTGTTTCGCAAAAAGTCAATTTTTCGTTTTTACGAATCCGTCAACTTTACGTAATTTCATTTTTAAAAAGAGATTTCCAGTCAGCGAGATAGCGACGAAGTCCCGCAAAACTCGTACTGTAGGCCCGCAACACCTCGGTTTTGCCGCGAATCGCATACTGATGCGGCGTAAAACATGATTCCGCCTTTCGCAGCTGCAGATAGGCCGGTTCGCCGAGAATTACGTCCAGCTTGTGCCGTGAAGTCATCTCCTGCAACCTGAAGGTCACATTCACCACATCCCCGACAATGGTAAAATCACGCTGCCCGCCAACCCCCATATTGCCCATGACCGCTTCACCCGTATTGAGTGCCGCGCCTATCAGCAGTTCACGGTTGATACCCGGCGCGGCGAGACCGATTTTGCGGGTCCAGATGCTTATCTCAAGCGCCGAAAGCAGTGCCCGGGCGACCGAGGCAAACTCAGCGCCGTTGGCCCACACCGCCAGCACGGCATCGCCAATGAACTTGTCGACCTGGCCGCCGTTTTTCCGCACAACCGCATCGACTTTTTTCGTCCACTGGCCAAGAAACTCGGAAATTCGATCCGCCCCCACTTCCTCGGATAAAGGAGTAAACTTACGGATATCACAAACCAGAATGGTGGCTAGCTCGCGCTGCAAAAATGCCACCGTTGCATCGCCGGCGGCATCGGTTTCATCGCCCGCGGGTTCATTCGCCACCGATTCCTGCCAAAAAACGAGTTCGGATTTGCCGATGGTGACACGGTCGCCCGCGCTCAGTCGCGTGGGGCCATAAACGCGGCGACCATTGACAAGGGTGCCGTTTGCGCTTCCCAGATCAATAAGATTATGGCTGGAATTGGCCTCAATCTGGATCATGGCATGCTGCCGGGAAACCCAGGGGTAGGGCAGCAGGATATCACAGTCTGCGCCGCGGCCGATCCTGAAAGTGCTTTTCCCTGTCAGGGTCCAGCTGGTTTCCTCTCCTCCGGCGACAAGTTTTATGGCTGCGTTTGCTGTACCGGATTGCGTCATATGTCTGCGTATCGGGCCCCTCTTCAGCGGCCCCTGATTTTATGAATTGTTTTTTTCAGCCGCACAAGCTAGTGTAATAACCGACAATAGATATTTACGAGCCGTTACGAAACAACCTCTTCAGTCGTGTGATTTCGTTACAGCTCCCTTTCCGGTCTCCGGAGAGCGGAACGGCGATATTGTTTTATAACAATGGTTTGTTCAATGTTTCTCGTATAATACCATTTAATAAAGCAAGGTTGTAACTATTTAACCCACAAAACAAAACAAAATGACAGAAAAAAAGGGTCAGCCGTCAGGAAAACTGGCAGAAATTTTTGCAAAAATGAACATGAGCGAACTCCCGGCCATGTCAACCCATGTCCAGGAACTCATTTCCCTTGTGCACAGCAGCCGCAGCGCGTCCTATGATCTTTCCCGCGTTATCCTGAAGGACTACTCCCTGACCAACAAAGTCCTCCAGGTGGTCAATTCCGCCTATTACTCCCTGGGGCAGGCCGTCAGCTCCATATCCAAGGCCGTCACCATCCTCGGCTTTGATTCCGTGCGCGACCTGGCTACCGCCATTGCAATTTTTGAGGATTTCATCAAGTCCGGGGTGGAAAAGGAAGGTATCAGCAAACTGATGACCCGCTCCTTCCTCAGCGCGCTCCAGTGCAGGGACATCGCCGGCGACAAGAAGCTCAACGTCCCGCCCGAGGAGGCCTTCATCTGCGGCCTGCTCCACAATCTCGGCAAAATCATCGCCTTTATCTACCTGCCCGACATCTATAAAGATATTGAAAAAAAGGTGGCGGCCGGAATCCCCGAAGATACGGCCAGCCGACAATTGCTGGAAGAACTCACCTTTGCCGAACTGGGGCAGGAAATTGCCCGCTTCTGGAACCTGTCCGACAAGGTGATCGGCGCCATGGAATCCAACCCGGCCCCACCGAAAAGCAGTTACGACGCGGAAGCTTACCTGCAGAATCTCGCAGACTTCAGCAATCGCTTTGTCGACAAGGTCTGCAACGGCGAAGACACCAGCGAACTGCTCGCTAAATATGGCGGCATCATCTCCATCAACCAGGAAAAGGCGCTGGAAATACTGACCAACTGCGTCGAGGGTTCCCAGGACATTTCCGACTCGATCCGCTACGGCCTGTCAAAACTGAAAATTCACAGCAAACTGGAAAAGGCGTCTCGCCAGGGGAGCGCCCCGCTCCCAGAGGAGAATGGCAAGATCGCCGGAACCAAACCGGACGGCACGGAAGAGCTTGATGAACTGCCCAGTTCCGACAAATCGATCAACGAATTCATCAAGGAAATGACCGAGACCCTCATGGGGCCTTTCCAGCTGAATGAATTTTATGCCAATCTGCTGGAGGCCATATACCGGGGGATTGGTTTCGACCGGGTCATCCTTTGCGTCATCAGCATTCAGGCCACCAAGATCGCCCTGGTCGGCCGCTTCGGCCTCGGCGACATTGAGGCCGCCGATATCGCCAATTTTGAACAGCCCCTGGCCAATACGGACCAAGCCATACCCAAGGCCATGAAACTCTGCAAGGACGTGGCCATTGAGGCGGACAGCCTCGGGGCCTTCCCGGAAAAAATTCATTACCTGACCAAGGGCAGAACCGTTTATTTATTACCCATCGCTGTCAACGGCAAGGCCATCGCCCTGCTTTACATGGACCGCAAGGCCGGTCGGCCGAAACTGGGCAAAAACCGCATCAAGGCTCTGCGGCTGTTTCGCGATTTCGCCGCCATGGCCATCAAAAAAAGCAGCAAGAAAGGATAAAGAAAATGCTCGAACTTCGCTTCATCCGAGAAAATATCGATCTGGTAAAAGAAAAAATTCTACGCCGCAACATCACCACCAGTCGCATTGAAGAATTTGCCGATATCGATCTCAGGCGGCGGGAACATCTCACCGAGGTCGAGGAACTGCGCAACCGGCGGAAAATCGTCTCCCAGGAGGTTGCCGAACTCAAAAAAGCAAACAAGGACGCGGAAAGCCTGATCAGCGAGATGCGCCGGGTGAACGACAGGATCAAGATCCTGGAAACCGACCTGACCGTTATTGAGGAAACGCTACAGGAAATCGTCATGGAGATCCCGAACATCTGCCACGACTCCATCCCCGCCGGCAAAGACGACAAGGACAACGTGGAGGTGAAAAAATGGGGCAAGCCCACCGACTTCTCCTTTACCCCCAAAGCCCACTGGGAGCTGGGCGAGGCGGACGGCAGCATGGACTTTAAGCGGGCCGCCAAAATCTCCGGCGCCCGTTTTGCCCTGCTGAAAGGGTTTGCCTCCCGCCTGGAACGGGCCCTGATCAATTTCATGCTGGACCTGCACACCCAGAAACACGGTTACCAGGAGGTGCTGCCCCCTTTTCTCGTCAACAGCGCCACCATGACCGCCACCGGCCAATTGCCGAAATTCGCCGCAGATCTCTTCAAGGCCCAGGATTGGGATCTCTATCTCATCCCCACCGCCGAGGTGCCGGTAACCAATATCCACCGGGATGAAACCCTGTCGCAGGATGAGCTGCCGATCAAATACTGCGCCTACACCCCGTGCTTCCGCTCCGAGGCCGGCTCCTACGGCAAGGATACCAAGGGCCTTATCCGTCAGCACCAGTTCGACAAGGTGGAGCTGGTCAAGTTCACCACCCCGGAAACATCGGACGATGAGCTGGAAGCCCTGCTGGCCGATGCGGAAGAGGTTCTGCAACTCCTCGAACTGCCTTACCGGGTGGTGGTGCTCTGCTCCGGCGACTTGGGCTTTTCCGCCACCAAAACCTATGACATCGAGGTGTGGATGCCGGCCCAGAACACGTACCGGGAAATTTCCTCCTGCAGCAACTTCCTCGACTTCCAGGCCCGGCGCGGCGGCATCCGCTACCGGCCCAAAGGGGCGAAAAAAAGCGCCCTGGTGCACACTTTAAACGGCAGCGGCCTGGCTGTGGGCCGCACCCTGGCCGCCATTTATGAAAACTGCCAGCAGGCCGACGGCACCATCAAGCTGCCGAAAGTACTGGAACCATATTTCACCAACCGCTTCAGCGGCTGATTCTATTCCCGGCGTTTCCGCCTGCGAGCCCCAGAGTGACCTCGCGGAAACGCCTTCATACTCTCCACGTCCCCTCCCCCCCGCCACGACGCTTCTTTCTTCTTTTCCCGGTTTCCGTTTTTTCTTCCCGCCCCCTGGTCACCCACCGGAAACTGGTTATTTCACCCAAATCTACGTCGTTTCACCACCATTATTCCTCCGCCCCACTTCTGCGACCTCCAAAACAAATGTAACAATATCAAGATAGTGAAACACAAAAACCACTTTCTCGCCGGAATGGCACTTTAATTGCTGTCAATCAATTCAACTCCATTCCACCACATTTACAGGGGCATATCATGTACACGCGGGACAACGAACAAATCTGGCTGAAAGCACCACGGGCCGACAACACGACAACAAAAGGTGTCTGGGTTTATCCGGGTGAAATCATAGAATGGCATTACACCTGCACACCGCTGGGCACCCTGGTGACAGGCTACACGGTAAAACCATCACGGATAGACAACAAACTGGAAAAAAAAATGGTGTAAGAGCAGCGGCCCTTGTTATAGAACAGAGCCGCCGCTCCGGACATCCGGTTCAATTGCCCTTTCCGCTGCTTGCGGAAAAATCATTTGCCCTGCAAGGCGAGGCCGAGCAAACGATCAAGCAACGACGGAAAATCAATCCCCGCCGCAGCCGCAGCCTGAGGCAGCAAACTGGTCGGCGTCATGCCGGGAATGGTGTTGGTTTCAATGACAAACACCTCTCCCTCATCCGAGACAATCATATCCGTCCGACTGTACCCCCGCAGACGTAAAACCCGATGGGCGGCAAGGGCCGCCTGCTGCGCCTTTACC
This sequence comes from Desulfobulbaceae bacterium DB1, assembly GCA_001914235.1. Taxonomy (NCBI): domain Bacteria; kingdom Pseudomonadati; phylum Thermodesulfobacteriota; class Desulfobulbia; order Desulfobulbales; family Desulfobulbaceae; species Desulfobulbaceae bacterium DB1. The sequence continues at coordinate 119,913 of MQUF01000001.1, read as the reverse complement.
GTTATCACCTCCGGCAGATCCGCCGGGCATATTTCCCTGGTTGCACCCGCCGTATACTTGGCCTGATAATCAAAAAAAGGATACTCTTTGCCTGGAATGATCTCAACCAGGGGCAGGGCCTCGAGATCATCATTGCCCAAAACTCCGCCGGTCACTTCCCGGCCCCGGACAAACTCTTCCACCATTACTTCCTTATCAAAGACAAAGGCCTTTTCCAAACCGACCGCCAGTTGCTTCGCATCATGGGCAATACTCATTCCCAGACTCGACCCCTGACGCACCGGTTTCACCACCAGCGGGAACCGCAATCCATCGGCAAGAAGTCCGGGATGTTCCACATCCTTCGGCGACGCCATGCGCCATTCCGCCACCCGCAGCCCCGCCTGGCGGTAAAGAATTTTGGCAAGATTCTTGTCCATGGCCAGTGCGCTGCCCAGCACCCCCGATCCCTGATACGGCAGACCAAGCAGATCGAGAAAGCCCTGCATGGAGCCGTCTTCCCCCAAGGGTCCATGCAGCAGGACAAAGGCTGCATCAAGCGCCGCCGCGTCGGCCGCAAGCCGGGCCAGATCAGTGGCCGGATCATACTGGGTCACACTGTACTTTTCTTTATCCAGGGCAGCCATCACCCCTTTCGCCCCAGCCAGGGAAACCTCCCTTTCGCCGGACTTCCCCCCTGCCAGCAAGGCAATTCGCAATTTTTGCACCATACGCTTTCCTTCCCCTCTATAAAAGTTGACCGGTTCGGTCGATTATCGGTTAAATAGAACAAGGAGCCGGACGGCCCCATCACCGGATGACAATAGTACATTTTTCAGCAGGGATTGGCAATGCCATGAAACGGGAAACCATCAACAGATTACGCGCCATCGTCGGACAGGACCAGCTGACCACCACAGCGGAAGACCTGCTCTGCTACTCCTATGACGGCACGGGCAGGGAATTTCCTCCGGAGGCGGTCGCCTTCCCCGGCGACGCAGCCCAAATCAGCGCCATCATGAAACTGGCCAACGCCACCCCCTTTGCCGTGGTGCCGCGGGGAGCGGGCAGCGGCATGACCGGCGGAGCGCTGCCGGTTGCGGGCGGACTTGTTCTGGCCATGAGCAGGTTGAACCGCATCCTGGAAATCGACGAGGAAAACCAGGTTGCCGTTGTCGAACCGGGAGTGATCACCGGCGACTTTCAGGCGGCCCTGCGCCCCCGGAATCTTTTTTACCCGCCTGATCCCGCCAGCCTGAAATTTTGCACCCTGGGCGGCAATGTGGCCGAATGCGCGGGAGGGCCAAGCGCCGTCAAATACGGGGTAACCAGGGACTATCTTCTGGGACTCGAGGTTGTCATGCCGGACGGCAGGATCATCAAGACCGGGGTGCGGACCGCCAAGGGCGTGGTCGGGTACGACCTGACCCGTCTTTTTGCCGGGTCTGAAGGGACACTGGGCATTATTACCAAAATCATCGTCAAGCTCATCCCCCTGCCCGCCTGCAAAGACACCTTCCTCATCCTCTGCTCCAGTATAAACCAGGCTGCTTCCCTGGTGGCGGAAATTCTGGCGCAACATCGGCCATGCACCCTTGAATACATGGACCGCACCGCCATTTCCATTGTCCGGGACAAACTGCCGTTCCCCCTGCCGCCGGCCACGGAAGCGCTCTTGCTGCTTGAGGTGGACGGAGACCGGGACTCCGTTGCCGGCCAGTCGCGCCTGCTTCTGCAATTTCTCCGCGACAAAAAAAATATTCTTGAGGTGAAAAAGGCGGAAAACAACGACCAGGTTGCCGCCCTCTGGAGCGCGCGCCGTGGCGTCTCCCCGGCGGCTTTTGAGCTGAAACCAGACAAGACCGGCGAGGACGTGGTGGTGCCGCGCTCGAAAATCCCGCAACTGGTTGCCTTCATCGAGACCCTGGCCGCCCGCCACAAGCTCGTCATTTTTACCTTCGGCCACGCCGGCGACGGCAACATCCATGTCAACATCATGCTGGACAAAAAGAACACGGAGGAACTGGAAAGCAGCCGCAAAGCCAAAAAAGAGTTGTTCGACAGGGTACTTGAGCTGGGCGGCACTCTGTCGGGTGAACACGGCATCGGCATAACCAAGTCGGAATTTCTTCCCCTGGAAATCAACGAAGCGAGCATGGAGGTCATGCTGGGGATTAAAAAACTGTTTGACCCCAACAACATCCTCAACCCCGGGAAAATTTTCCCGACAGGCGGACAATCGCCGATGCAGCCAAAAAATAACATTTGACAAAAAGTCACCACTTCGTTATAGATTTCTGTTTTCGGAAAGGAAGAAATCCATCTCCTATTAATTACGCTAAAATATCTTTTTTCGGAGTTATCATGATTGAAGTTGAGGTCCGTGGAGACATAGAATACGCCATTCGGCAATTGAAGAAAAAGCTGCAGCTTGACGGCATCAAAAAAGAACTGAAAAGACGCGAATATTACGAAAAACCAAGCGTCAAAAAACGTCGTAAACAAGCAGAAGCAAAGAGAAAACTCCGCAAGGTCATGTACCGCATCGAACGGGAAGCATAATGGCGCCAATCCTCGTACAATGAAAAGACGGGGAACCAAGAGCCACCCAATCAGCACTGTCCGACAAAACAGGTTTCCTGGCGACGGCAGCCTCCTGCCCCGAGAGTTGCAGAACAGCCAGGACCTGTTTCTTCATTATCTTGCCGCCGAAAAAAGACTGGCCGATAACACCATTCGCTCCTATCAAGCGGATCTTGACTCCTTTCTTTTTTTCCTCTGCCATAAGAATATTTCCCTGCAACAAATAAGCTCCCAGCAGATCAGGGACTTTTTTTCCCATTGCCTGAAAAAGGGAATTTCCCTGCGCAGCAATGGGCGTCGCCTTTCCACCCTGCGTGGATTTTTCCGCTTTCTCCTTGCCGAAAAACTGATCACCACCGATCCGACCAAAATCCTGGAACTGCCGAAAAGCTCCCGCATTCTCCCGGAAGATCTTTCCGTTGCCGAGGTCGACAGACTTCTTGCGGGTTCACGCGGTCTGCTTCCCGTCTCGCTGCGCAACAGCGCCATGCTGCATCTGCTTTACGCCACCGGAATGCGGGTCTCCGAGCTGGTTTCCCTGCCGTTGATGTCCATCAACATCAACGCCGGTTTCGTCCGGGTGCTCGGCAAAGGAAGCAAGGAACGACTGGTCCCTTTCGGCGAGGAAGCCAAGGATAGAATCTCCGGCTACCTGCGACACGGCAGGGGTCTCCTGCTCAATGGAAAAAAAAGCACCTCCCTGTTCGTCACCGCCAGGGGCAAAGCCATGACCAGAATCCGCTTCTGGCAGATCATCCGGGAAACAGCGCTGCGCGCCGGCATCACAAAAAAAATCAGCCCGCACATGCTGCGCCACTCCTTTGCCACGCACCTGCTGGCCCGAGGTGCCGACCTGCGTTCGGTCCAGCTCATGCTCGGTCACGCCGATATTGCCACCACCCAGATTTATACCCACGTGGATAGCGGCCGCCTCCAGGAAATCCACCGCAAATTCCACCCCCGCAGCAGGAAAAAAGAGTAGGGAAAATCACAAATGGAAGTCATCACAACACATCTCAATGCCGATTTTGACAGCATGGCCTCAATGGTTGCCGCCAAAAAGCTCTACCCCGACGCGGTGCTGGCCTTTTCCGGCTCCCAGGAAAGGAATCTGCGCAAATTTTTTGTCCAGTCGGTGATGATTTACGACTTCCAGCGGGTAAAAAACATTGAACTGGATCAGGTAACCAAACTGATCATCGTTGATACGCGCCAGCCGTCACGCATCGGCAACTTTGCCAAATGCCTGGAAAACCCAGGAATTGAAATTCACCTGTACGATCACCACCCGGATGCGCCGGGCGACCTGAAGGGCGCCGTGGAGGTGGTGAAAGCGGTGGGATCAACGGCCACGGTTTTTGTTGAAATCTTTCAGGAGCGCAATATCGCCATCAGTCAGGATGAGGCGACGCTGCTGGCCATGGCCGAATATGAGGACACCGGCTCGTTCACCTTCAGCACCACCACTCCGGCCGATTTGCGCGCCATGGCCTGGCTGCTCGGCTGCGGCGCGAACCTGAACACGGTCACCCAGTACATCACCCAGGAACTCACCACCGGCGAAGTCTCACTGCTGAATGAACTGATAAAATCGGCGACAACATACACCGTGCAGTCCATTGAAATTACCGTGACCCGCATCGCCCTCAGCCAATATGTGGACGAATTCTCCCTCATTGTCCGGCGCTTCATGAGCATGGAAAACCTCAATGTCCTCTTTGCCCTGGCCAGCATGGGGGAACGGATCTATCTCATCGCCCGGAGCAGAATCCCCGAAGTCAACGTCGGCCAGATCGCCCTGGAGTTCAACGGCGGCGGCCATGCATCAGCCGCGGCGGCCACCATCAACGACATGACCCTGGTCGAAGCGGAAGAAAAACTGATTCGCCTCCTCCATAAACACGTAAGGCCGGAAAGCAAGGCCTGGCAACTGATGTCCTCGCCGGTCATTTCCGTTGGCCCTGATATGACCACCAAGGAGGCTTACGACACCCTCATCCGCTACGGCATCACCATGCTGCCGATCATGCAGGACAATAAAATGCTGGGGCTTTTTTCCCGGCGCGATGCCAGCAAGGCCATCTTTCATCATCTCGGAGACCTGCCGGCAAGCGAATTCATGACAACGGAACTTGCCACGCTGCCCCCTTCCGCCACCCTGGCCGATATCCAGGAACTGATCATTGAACACCGGCAGCGGTTCATCCCCATTGTTGAAAGCGGCTTGCTGGTGGGCGTTATCACCCGCACCGACCTGTTCAATCTGCTGGTCAACGACCCGGCCTATCTCCCCAGCCTGAAGACCACCCAGAGTGAGCCGTCCAGCGAGCGCAACAGGAACATGACCAACCTGATCAGCCAATCCCTGAGCCGGGAAATGGTCATTCTCCTGCAAAGAATCGGCGAGGTGGCGCAAAAAAACAAATTCACCGCCTATGCGGTGGGCGGCTTTGTCCGCGATCTGTTGCTCCACATTGAAAATCTCGACCTGGACATTGTTGTCGAAGGAGACGGCATCACCTTTGCCAAGATGCTGGCCCAGGAACTGGGCGGCACCGTGACCACCCACGTCAAGTTCAACACCGCGCTGGTCAAACTTGCCGACGGCTTTAAAGTGGATATTGCCACGGCCCGCCTTGAGTATTATGAATACCCGGCGGCAATGCCCACGGTGGAACTCAGCTCCATCAAGCTCGACCTTTTCCGGCGGGATTTCACCATCAATGCCATGGCAATCCATCTCAACCCGGACAAGTTCGGCATCCTGGTGGATTTTTTCAACTGCCAGAACGACCTGAAGGACAGACAGATCCGCATCCTGCACAACCTGAGCTTTGTCGAGGATCCAACCCGTATCTTCCGCGGAATCCGCTTTGAGCAGCGCATGGGGTTTACCCTCGGCAAGCTGACCGAAAAACAGCTGAAGAACGCGGTAAAGATGAACCTCTTTGATCGGAAATTCGGACGCCGTTATTTTCAGGAAATCAAGCTGATACTTTCAGAACCCAACCCACTGCCGGCAATCCGGCGCATGGCCCAGTTTGATCTGCTGAAATTCCTCCACCATTCGCTCAAATACGAGCCGCGCGTTGCTGAAATCATGGAAGAAGCGCACCGGGCCCTGGCCTGGCACAAACTGCTTTATTTAAGCGACAAATGCAGTCAATGGATCGTCTACCTGCTGGCCCTGACCTGCCGCATCCAAACGAGGGCGCTGTTTGCCTTCTGCAAAAAATTCGAGGTCCCGGAGCGCTACCAGCAGCTGCTGCTCCGGGAAAAAATCGAAACAAAACGGATTGTCCGCACCCTTGAGCGCAGAAGCCATCTGCGCTCAAGTGAAATCTACTGGCTCCTGAAAGGGTTGAGTCATGAGGGGCTTCTTTTCCTGATGGCCATTTGCCGGAACAAAACCGGCAAACAGGCAGTCTCCCTTTATGTGACCCGATTGCGCCACATCAAAAACCACCTGCACGGCGCAGACCTGAAAAAACTCGGCTACCCTCCCGGCCCGGCATACCAGACCATGCTGAATCACCTGCTGGAAAAAACCATTGACGGTGAGCTTTCCAGCCGTGAAGACGAGATCAATTTTCTTGGAAAGGAGTATCCCCTGGAAGCGGGGAAGAAAAAAGGAAGTCCATGAATATCATACAGCAGATCATCATACTGGCGCCCCCCTTCCTGTTCGCGCTCACCATCCATGAATATTGCCACGGCATGGTCGCTTACCGACTGGGAGACCCGACAGCCCACAATCTCGGCCGCCTCACCCTGAACCCCTTGAAACATCTTGACCCGCTGGGAGTCCTGGCCTTCATTATCATGAAAATCGGCTGGGCAAAACCGGTGCCGGTCAACCCGCGCTACTTCCGCAATCCGCTGAAGGACATGATCTGGGTGGCCCTGGCAGGCCCCGGAGCCAACCTGTTGACGGCAATCGCCAGCAGCCTGCTGGCCCAACTGCTCGTTTTCCTTGCCGTCTGGATACCAAAACCGATCCTCTTCCCGCTCTTTCAGATGGTGGGCGCGAGCATCTGGATCAATATCATCCTGGCGATTTTCAACCTGCTGCCCATCCCTCCCCTGGACGGCAGCAAAGTGCTGATGGGACTGCTTCCGCCCCGGCAGGCAGCTGCCTTTGCAAAACTGGAGCCTTTCGGCTTCATCATCCTGCTGGCGCTTTTTTATACCGGCATTTTACAAAAAATCCTCGGGCCGATCACCGGCCTTGCCGAAAAGATGATCACCGGATAAACGCGACTTCCCGGAATTACCGGTTTGCCCTGTCGGCGCACAGGGCGCAGAACTCATCCACCAGCACCTTCCTGGCCGGCAGGTCGAGTCGAAAATAAATCGGGCTTAACATCAAAATTCGGATTGCCTGTCTTGGAGTCATAATATTCCTCCTTGCCATTTTTTTGTTTCGATGCTGATATTTCCATGCAAAATAGAAGCCAATGCCCCGACCGGCCCAACAGCCCGGAATAGCATGATATATTCCGACGAACGCAGCTCGATCCGTCAACGTCGCGGGGTTTTCCGGAAAAAAGCTCCGCTTTCCCGGAAAAACCCGCAGACCCGCCTTTTTCCTGCTCACCCGAACACTTTGGCTTTTATTTTGCATAATTTATGATATTGTAAAACAGGGTGAACCAATGGACATTATGCAATCAACCTCCGACATAAGCAGGAAAAGAGCCCAGCTGCAGACCTATAAGCTCTATTACGAGAGCAAGATAGCCTGCCTGAGCAACACGCGCCTTTCTCCGGCCCTGCACATTCTTGCCTGCAAAGACGCGCCCATTGACCCCGGCGACATGCAATCAAACTGGCAGCGCTCCCGATACATCAAAAAATGCCTCAAGTACTACAAAAAAAAGTTAAATGAACTGGAAAAAGAGATAAAGAAATTTACATGAAACAGGGCAAAGCAAAAACAGCTTTTGCCTGTGACAGTTGCGGCGCCACCTTTGGCAAATGGATAGGGCAATGCCCCGAATGCCATGAGTGGGACAGCATCAAGGAACTTGAGCCCCCGCCTTCTTCACCCATCGCAACCGGCTACAGCGGCATCATTTCCCCGGTGCAGCCCATCTGCTCGGTAAATTTTTCCGACACCCCGCGCATAACCACCGGCATGACGGAATTCGACCGGGTGCTCGGCGGCGGCCTTGTGCGCGGTTCGGTTGTGCTGATCGGCGGCGATCCGGGCGTCGGCAAAAGCACGTGCCTGCTGCAGATCTGCTGCCTGCTGAGCGAGACCAGAAAAGTCCTCTATGTCACCGGCGAAGAATCTCCCCAGCAGATCGCCATGCGCGCCGCCCGCCTCGGCCTGCCCGGCAAACAACTCCTCCTCATGACGGAAACCCAGGTGGAAAACATCTGCCTGACCGCCTTGCAGGAAAAGCCGCAGGTCATGGTCATTGACTCCATCCAGACCATGCAGACCGCGTCTTCCTCCTCCACCCCCGGCAGCGTTTCCCAGGTGCGCGAATCAGCCGCGCAACTCACCCAGTTTGCCAAGGCAAGCAACATCGCCGTTTTTCTGGTCGGCCACGTCACCAAATCCGGCGACCTGGCCGGTCCCAGGGTGCTTGAACACATTATTGATGTGGTCTGCTATTTTGAAGGCTCCGGCGACAGCAGATACCGGATGATGCGCGCGGTGAAAAACCGTTACGGCGCGGTTAATGAACTTGGAGTCTTCGCCATGACCGACAAGGGGCTCAAGGAGATCAAAAATCCTTCGGCCATTTTTCTGAGCCGCACGACTGACGCCATGGCCGGCAGCGCGGTGATGGTGCTCTGGGAGGGAAGCCGGCCCATTCTCGTCGAAGTGCAATCCCTGGTTGACGAAAGCCACGGCGAAAGCCCGCGTCGACTCACCGTCGGCATCGACCAGAACAGACTGATCATGCTTCTGGCCGTTCTTCATCGCCACGGCGGTATTGCGAGCTACAACAAGGACGTTTTCATCAACGTCGTGGGCGGGGTCAAAGTCAACGAAACAAGTGCCGACCTCGCCCTTGCCCTGTCAATCACCTCAAGCATCAACGACAAACCATTGCCGGTTGACCTGATTGTTTTCGGCGAAATCGGCCTTGCCGGAGAAATCCGGCCGGTTCCGAACGGCCAGGAACGATTGAAAGAAGCGGTAAAGCACGGTTTTCGCCAGGCGATCATCCCCCAGGCAAACCGTCCAGCAAAAGCAATCCCCGGCCTGGAAATTTTCCCCGTCGAAAAACTGACCGACGCACTGGCCGCCGCTGCATTCTCTGGTGCCGGTCCACCCTCACAAACAGCCCGCCAAGGCAGGCGTGATGCGGCAACATTAAAATCTGCCGCACACCTGAAGAAAGAAGATCAAACATTGACATGAAAATGTTGAGATGGTAAATAGCAGGTCAAACATTGTGGAGGAATGGCCGAGTGGTTGAAGGCGGCGGTCTTGAAAACCGTTGAACGAAAGTTCCGTGGGTTCGAATCCTACTTCCTCCGCCATTTTATTGAAAGCACACGGAGAGATGACCGAGAGGCCGAAGGTGCTCGCCTGCTAAGCGAGTGTAGGATCAAAAGTCCTACCGAGGGTTCGAATCCCTCTCTCTCCGCCACATTTAAGTTTAGCAAAGACCAAAGAAATCCAAAAACCCCGCACCCATCATGGGATGCGGGGTTTTTTATTGTCCGGTTTAGTCCAAAGAAATGCGGGGTCGTCTCCCCACTTAACGGGTAGAAATCATGCCTGTTTCTTGTCTCGCCATTCCCACAACAAAACAAAATAAAAACAGGCAATTAAAGGCGATGCATGGATCATAATAGTCTCAAGTTTCACGTCTTCGTCCAGGCTTGAGAGCGCCAGTGGATATCTTCACATGCTCAATTCTGTCCGGGATTCAAAACGTCGTCTTTTTCTCAGTTGTTTGCTGAACACTCTCTTTTGGTTTTTTTGATCATGCTCGAACTGATGGCCAGAGCAGGCATGAGGATTGGAGAAGTGTTGGGGCTCCGACCATTAGATATTGCAGATCGGAAGCTGATCCTGCATGTACCGAAATGCGGTCGTGATGAGGAGATAGTCTTTATTACGCAAAAATTAAACAGCAAACTGATCAATTATGTGCGCGACCAGAAAATTCCCTATGATAAAAGAATTTTCCCCATCACCTATGCAGGTGCGAGGAAAATGGTCGTCCACGTTGGCGCGGCAGTGGGCATCAAACTGCGACCACATGACCTGCGGAGGCATGCGGCAACTTATGCCTCACGGGGCGGTGTGCCTCTTGAGATAATAAGCAAAATCATCCTTCGTCATTCGAATCTTTCGACAACACAACAGTATTTGGAAAAGGTTTCGGACGTTGAGGCACATCGGTGGATTGAAAACTTGCACGGATAGACTGGACGTAAAAATCAAAAGTCAGCAATCCATGAGATGCAAATTCCTTCAAACAGGTGAATGTGCATCCTGGTAGCAGCAGGCTTTAATGAGTCGGTTCTGCGCGCAGACGCAGACCAAGAGCCTTAATGACCTTCAAAATTGTTGTAAATTCAGGATTGCCATCGGTGCCTAAAGCACGATAAAGTCCTTCGCGGGAAATCCCTGTGTCCCGGGCGGGCCTGTAAAGAATTTTGTGTAAATGGTTTTCATTTTTAATTTTCAATATGCAGGCATTCTGTCGCCGAACAAGATTGAAAAGCGGTTCAAGGCAGCCTTCCAGTCTCTGATTGGCATAGTCCATTTTTTGGCGATATTGTTCAGCGCCATGTAAAGCAGTTTAAGCATCGACTCGTCATTGGGAAATGAACCCCGGTTCTTGGTAACTTTGCGCAGTGACATGTTCAACGACTCAATAGCATTGGTGGTATATATCACCTTGCGTATCTCGGGCGAATACGCAAAAAATGGGGTGATTCTTTCCCAATTTCTTCGCCAGGATTGGCCGATGGACGGATGCGTTTTGTCCCATTTTTCTTCAAAGGTCATCAGTTCCATTTCGGCCTGCTCGGCTGTTGGCGATTGGTAAATGGCCTTGAGATCCGCAGCCACCTCTTTGCGCTGTTTCCATGAGACATATTTCAGGGAATTGCGCACCATGTGGACGAGACAGAGCTGGACCTGGGTGAAGGGGAAAACCGTCTCAATGGCTTCAGGAAAACCCTTGAGGCCATCGACGCAGGCAATGAAAATATCCTGCACGCCACGGTTTCTTAGCTCAGTCACTACCTGCAACCAGAACTTGGCGCCCTCGTTTTCGGCAACCCACATTCCCAGGACATCCTTGACGCCGTCCATGGTGATGCCAATAGCCAGATAGACCGCCTTGTTCTTAACATGCCCATTGTCGCGCACCTTAACCCGGATAGCGTCCATGTAAACAATGGGATAAATGGGGTCCAACGGGCGATTTTGCCAAACTTTAACCTCGTCAGCAACGGCATCGGTGACCGTTGAAATCAGGGTGGGAGAGACATCAACTCCGTAAATGTCTTCCAAGTGCCCCTGAATCTCCCTGGTAGTCATCCCTCGGGAGTAGAGAGAGATAATCTTGTCGTCAAAGCCGGGAAAGCGGGTTTGCCCTTTGGGAATGATGACCGGATCGAAACTGCTGTCGCGGTCGCGCGGGACCTCAATCGGCATTTTACCGAAGTCGCCCTTGATGGTCTTTGCAGAGTTACCATTTCGGGCATTACCGCCTTTGGTGACGATGGTTCCATGTTTTTCGTGGCCCAGGTGGACGGTCATTTCCGCCTGTAACGCCCGCTCCAGTAAGGCCTTGGTGAGCTGCTTGAGCAGCCCGTTTTCACCGATCAGTTCTTCGGGCTTCTGGTAATTGTAGTCGGCAAGTAAACGATCCAAAATTTCTTTATCAATGGCCATATGAGCTCCTTTTTAAAGGGTAGTTTTTTGACTTACTCAGTCATAGCCATTTACACAAACTATTTTACACCCTCCCTTCACGAATGTTCCCTCCAATGGACCGGGACGATGACTCATCCTCCATCAATCATCGTCCCGGTCCACCCCCATCCTTGTCATGGAGGTTGTCGCCTGCCACAACCCGACAGACAAGGATCCGCATGTCGAAAAGAAAAAAGATCTTCATCCTTGCCACCAACGCCATACTCCACGACTCTTGCTGTGCCCGCAAGCTTCAGGAACACGTCATCATTTTCATATTTTTTGCACAATTCTTTGTTGTTGTGGTAAAATTATGTATCTCGACCGGCATGGCTTCATCCTTTTGAATCGCAGCCGCCGTGAAGCAAAACTGCTCCCTTGAGGAGGACGCAGATGAACCGAACACGAACGACGATGGTTGTTGTTTTCCTGCTGGGACTCAGCATGACCCAAGTCGCCTGGGCCCATCGACGCAGTCATGGCTGGCACGGCAATGTCGGTATCTACATTGCCCCGCCCTTGTTGGGGTGGAGATCGTATCCGCCTCCCTATTACTACCCTCCGCCCTATTACTATCCGTCCCCGCCGGTTTATCTCACGCCGCCCCAGCCTCCGGTCTACATGGAACGGCCGCCGGCTGAACCGGTCGCACCGCAGCAGGCTTACTGGTACTACTGCACCAACCCCGAGGGATACTATCCCACTGTCCAAGAATGCCCGGGGGGATGGCTGAAAGTCCTTCCCCAAACGCAACCACCCCCCTGATCATGGAGGAAAACCCATGCCCTCCGCAACCGTGAAACGGCTTCCGCTTTCCATGCTGCTGCTCCTCCTGAGCAGTTGCACCACGCTCCCCACCGGTCCGTCGATGATGGTCTATCCGGGAACAGGCAAATCCTTTGACCAGTTCCAGGAAGACGACAGCATGTGCAGGCGTTTTGCGCTTGAGCATGTGGGTGGAGCCTCCCCCGGCCAGAGCGCCGGCCAATCCGGGGTAGCCAGCGCCGTGACCGGAACCGCGGTAGGCGCTGCGGCCGGCGCCTTGATAGGCGGAGAGGAAGGAGCCGCCTTCGGGGCCGGCACAGGTCTGCTCATCGGAACCATGGCCGGCAGCGAGACAGCCCGGACTTCCGCCTATTATTCCCAGCAACGGTATGATAACGCCTACATCCAGTGCATGTATGCCAATGGACACCTGGTTCCCGTGCCCGGCCATCTCTACCTGAGAAGCCGCCCGCGGTCGACGGAAACACAACCACTTCCCCCGCCGCCGGCTCCCCCTCTGTCGCCTGGTTTTAAAATCCCGCCGCCTCCGCCCGGCCCGCCTCCACCGCCGCCGCCCGGAATGTGATCGCAGACAAAAAAACGCGCGACGGTTGAAGCTTCCTGATGAATGAATTACAATGGCCCATGGATTACCTCAAGGACGTCAAAGAACAATACGAAAATTATCCCTACCCTTTCCGGGATCCGGAAGAGGAAAAAACACGCCTGCTTGCCACCGAGGACGGTTATCTCGACAAAATCAACCACTACTGCTACGCCGGTCGACAAAACTTTGACAACTTCCGCGTTCTGATCGCCGGCGGCGGAACGGGAAGCGCTGCCGTTTTCCTGGCAGAGCAGCTCCGCGATCACCGGAATGCGGAAATTGTCTACCTTGACATCAGCAGCGCCAGCATGAATGTTGCCCGGAAAAGGGCGGAAATAAGGGGGCTTTCCCGGATTACCTGGGTCAACAATTCCATTCTCAACCTGCCGGAACTGAATCTGGGCCCTTTTGATTACATCAACTGCGTCGGCGTGCTTCATCATCTGGAAGACCATTACAAGGGGTTACGGATCCTGCATGGGCAGCTTCAGGATGACGGCTGCATGGGGGTGATGGTCTACGGCAGACATGCCAGAACAGCGGTTTACCAGATGCAGGAACTGATGCGCCTGGTCAATACGGACGAAACGAACATGCAGGCCAAGGTGGATAACACCAAAATCATCCTGTCCAGCCTGCCGCCCTCAAATTCTTTCAAACGTTGTGAACGGGAATGGCTGACCGAGGTGGAGGAGTACGGTGATATCGGCCTCTACGACCTCTTTCTCCACTCCCATGATCACGGCTTTGACGTGCTTGAAATCTACGACTGGGTGGAAAGCTGCGGACTGCATTTGGTGGACTTCATCGGGCCGGAATTCGAAAGCAGAATCGGCTACGAACCAAAGACCTTCATCACCCATCCCGGCCTGCTCAAGAAAATAAGTGCGTTGCCGCGCCCCCGGCAGCAGGCCATCGCCGAAATCCTCTCAGGCCGCATCCAGCGCCACAGCTTCTACCTGTCACGCCGCCCGACCCCCCAGGCAAAACCTGACGACCTGCACAATGTCCCCTTTTTTTTCAAAACAACCCCACAGGGTTTGTCGCAAGCAATCGACGGCAACCCCGGAAAAACGATAACCCTGACCAGCCCTGACCGGATTTCCGTTCACCTGACGCCTTCGCGCTTTACGTCAAAATTCCTTCACCATCTGGACGGCGCCGCCAGCATAAAGACGATTTTCGCCGCAATCCGCCGGGATCTTGACGCCCCTCACCTATCCGACGGGGAACTGCTTGACGAATTCAAATCCCTTTACAAAATCTTCAACGACATCGGCTGGATGCTTCTCCGGCATGATTCGGTTGGTCCATGTCCCCCGCCGGCCGGCCTGCAGGCGCGGGTCAGCAAACGTTACTCCCCGGAAAACTCCTGAACGCTTGCCGAACACCTACCAGCCCCACAACAAACTGCGCAAAACCCAGCCCGAGACATCTTCCTCTTCATGCATCACCTTGACCCAGCTCCCCTTGGTCTCAAGGGTGAAAAAAACGACGCCGTTCTCGGCCTGGCGGACGATACGATAATTTTCCCCCGGTCCGCTGCGTATATTAACGATTTTTTTCCCGACAATCATTGAAGGCTTTGCGGTCACCATGTTCTTTTGCACCCAGCCGACATCATCCTGATAATCCGTCACCTTCAGCCACTCGCCCCTTTCTTCCAGCACCTTCAAGGGATAGCCCTTGCCAAGCTCCCACACCACTTCATGTTCATGGCCGGGGCCGGAACGCATATTCACCAGTTCCGCGGCGACACTGACCATTTCCGCCGCAGCGGCTCCGTGCAGAAAGAAAAAAAATATGGCGGCCAGGACACTATTTCTCATGGATCTTCAACCTCAAAAAAACCAGGGGCCGCCGCGAAACACGCAGCATATTTCTCATTTTCATCGCCCCCTGTCCGCAGTATTGCGATGGTACGTCATTTTTTGACAACGGCTTAACCGGCTTTTCCGACAACTGTTTTTCGTACATCCCCTGCCCGCAGGGGGATACCGCCGACAGTGAGCGATATGGCGTCAAATTTACAGGCCCGATCCATGCAGGCCAGACAAGTTATGCATTCCGCATCATCAGGAGACTCATTGAATTTGACCCCCATGGGGCAGACATGATGACAGGCCTTGCAGTTGGTGCACTTGTCCGGATCAAGCGAGAGCTTCACCAGCCTGACCCGGCTGAATAACCCATAAAAGGCCCCGAGCGGGCAGGCCACCCGGCAGAAAGGGCGGCTGGCCACCACGCTCCAGACCACAAACACACCCAGAATCACCAGCTTGCTGTAAAAAAGAAGGCCGATGGTGCTGCGCAAGCCCGGCTGCAGCCAGAGCAACGGCAAGCCCGCCTCCAGGGTTCCGGCGGGACAGACATACTTGCAGAACCAGGGCTCGCCCAGACCGAACTCACTCACCACCACCAACGGGAGGAGAAAAACAAAAAAGAGCAACAAAAAATATTTGAAAAAACGCAAAGGACGCCAGATGGAAAATTTCCGGGACGGAATCTTATGGATGAGTTCCTGAAAAAAACCAAAGGGGCAGGCCCAACCGCATACCAGCCTGCCGAGAAAGCTGCCGACAACGCCGATGCAGCCGAGGACATACCACCCCAGGAAATACTGGGCGTTCTCCAGATTGAAGCGGATGCTCAACATGAGCTGCTGCAAGGCGCCGATGGGACAATAGGTGGTTGCAGCCGGGCAGGAGTAACAGTTCAGCCCCGGTGAACAGACAACCTTCAGCGGCCCCTGATAAATGGTTTTCGTGGCCGGGAAACCCCAGTAACCGTTGGTCAGCAAAGCAATGACGAGCTGAACCCACTTTCTGCCCAGTTCCATGTCAGCCGATCCCGATACAGCTGAGACAGATCTGCCAGGACTGCTCCAGCACCCGGGACGGCTCGCCGCTCATCACCCCGGCAATAAAAAGCAAAAGAAAAAAAACCAGCACGACAAAGGGCAGCTTGCGCAACTTTTTCTTACTCATGGCCTATTCTCCGCATCGACAGAATCACAGTCGTTTCCGCACCGCGTCGATTTTATCACCGATGCCGATCTCCTTATCGCGCCGATCATCAATGACCATCTGGGTAACAACCCGCAGCGCGCCATGTTCGAAGGGGATCTCATAGATTCTGGCGACCAGGGCCAGGAGCTCCTGCGCGTCGCCTTCGATCACGGTGCCCATATCATTGAGCCGGAAGCGCGCCTTTTCCTTTTCCAGCGCCTTCTGGATGTCGGCGACATAATCCCCGACACCTGGGCTGCCGGTGCCAAGCGGGATGACTGTGAGCTGCAAAAGCGCCATGAAATCCTCTCATTCAAAATTCTGGTCGACAAACCGGCCTTCGGGCGGCATCTCCGTCAGGGGTTCTTCCAGTTTGTCCGGATCCTCCGCATTATAATATACGATGTTTTTCAAGTGCAAAAACGTATCAAGGTCCAGTTCATCAAACCGGACACCCGCTCCGTCTTTTTCCATCCGCACCACTTCACCCTGCATGGACAACTTCAGCTCACTGCTGGTTCCGGACAAAAACAAAGTCACCGCGCAACGGTCGCCCAGCCGGCAATCGAACAAACCAAGCAGATAGACGCCTTTCAGACTCAAATCCCTGATTGCGAGCTGCTCGAAATCCTTTCCCCCGCATTGGACACGTGCCGTCACATGAAAATCAACCCTGGTATTTTTCCGCCTTTCCATTTCGCCTCCCCTGACCTTATTTCACCAACCCGGCCGATGCGTCATTAAACCATCGTCAAAAAACCTTCCCGTCTCAAGACGGAAACCGCATTGAGCAGTGGCAGCTCACTGCCGTCCTCCGCATAGCCCATGCCGACAAAGTCACCGTTCTTTGCCTTGCGGAACTTGACCATGGCCACCGGTTCCTTTTCCACCTGGGAGCAAACCAGCACGCCGTTCCACTGCCCGTTGGTGACAAACACCAGATGCGAACCGTTTTCATCAGGGATATCGGACAAACCGAGTCCGCTGGGGATCATGATGGGCAACGACAGTTTTTTGAGTTTCTTATCGGCGATAGCGGCGAGCGACCCCTTGAACTGCCTGGACAGCCGCTTGAAAAATCCGCCGAAATGGGCCAGCGGCACACTGCTGTTTTTCAGATACTCCTTCAGCTTGTCCCTGCCGACTTCCCGGATCAGGGAAATGGCATTTTCCTGAACATAGACAACACTGCCGGAAAGAACCATTCCCCGCAAATCCGTCGCAGGGCAATTCTTCAACGCACTTTCTTCCAGCGCCGCATAGCCGGGGAACCCTCTCTCCTCCTCCGGCTGTTCTTCGGGATACTCCTCGACATCCTCCTCCGGCAAAGGACATTCGCCGTCCCTTTCCTCCCCGCTGCGAACGCGCAACAACTCATTAAGCAATTCCCGAATCGTCTCGCCGACATACTCGGCCCGCTCAAGGGATGCCTGGAGGTCATGAACAAGCCGGTCAACCTCGCCGCGGTCAAGCTCGTTTTCGCCCAGGTTAAAGACTTTTTTCCGCAACTGCTCAATATTTTCCGGGACAAGAACAGCCTCGTCAAACTCATCCTTTTCCGGCTGGGGCACCGGTGGCCTGGCGACCTGCGCCTCGACGGGCAGGGCTTGCCCCGTCTTTGCCCTTTCCGCCTTAATCTTTTCCTTCAGGGAATTAAAACGGTAGTACAATCCCTTGAACAGTTTTTCGTCCTTTTCCGGATCAAACTCATCAGACTCGTACAGGTTGACTACATGGGCCATGGCCTCTTTGAGAAAATCAATCGACTCGGAAGGCGTATTTTCCCCCTTTCGCTTGACATACTCGAGAACACTGCCGGCCATGATCAAAATGGAATGGGCCGCCTTTCTGCTTTTAAAACGCTGCTTCAGGCATGCAAACGCCGCCTCGAGCAGATCAATTCTTTTTTCACTCAGACCCCAATCCTGCGCGATGATTTCTACCTTCAAGCGCTTGATTGATTCGTCAATGGAAAGCTGGATCACATTTTTCTCCTGGAAAAGAACAGTCGGTACCGATCATCTTTACATTGTATTCCATAAATTATATCTTGTGATATTCTTACCAATATTTTGTTTCCCCTGCAAGAAAAGCCAGAAAAACGAAAAGAAAAGCAACCACCATGACCAATCCCTTTAGTGCCATTTTTGCCTTTGTCTTCGGCGCCATAGTCGGCAGTTTCCTCAACGTGGTTATCCTCCGGCTGCCGAATCCGGGGCAATCCGTGGTCTTCCCCGCCTCCCACTGCCCGGCATGCAAAACACCTCTGGCCTGGTATGACAATATTCCACTGGTAAGCTTTCTTGTCCTTGGACGGCGCTGCCGTTACTGCAGGGCGCCCATATCCTGGCAATACCCGCTTATCGAACTGGCCACGGCCCTTTTTTCCCTGGCGCTGATCTCCCGCTTCAACTTCCCCTGGCCCTTCATCGGTTTTTTTCTCTTCACCGCCGCCCTGCTGGTGATTATCGTCATTGATTTCAAACATCAGCTCATTCCCGACATCATCAGCATTCCCGGCATATTTGCCGGTTTTGCCTTTTCCTTTGCCAACCCTTTCGCCTCCTGGACCGATTCCGGTCTGGGCATCCTTTTCGGCGGCGGCTCGCTTTTTCTCATCACCTACGGTTATTATCTGCTGACAAAGCGGGTCGGCATGGGCGGGGGCGACATCAAACTGCTGGCCATGATCGGCGCCTTTCTCGGCTACCAGTCATTGCCGTTTGTTATTTTCAGCAGTTCCCTGCTGGGAACCATTGCCGGGGTCGGCGCCATGATCAAACAGAAAAAAGGCGGCCAGACCGTCATTCCCTATGGCCCTTTTCTGGCCGCCGGTGCCTTGTTGTATCTTTTTTTCGCGCCGGACATTCAATTTTATTTACGATCTCTTTTACTCCATGGATAGCATATGGTATGGTTACAGAGGAACGGCTGCACAGCATCCCGCCGTTTCTGGAACTTTCAGCCCTTTAAATAAAACAGCGTAAACACCATGCACGATTCAAGTATGCATTGCTTTGCCGATATCATTGCCCGCAGCGCCAAAATGCAGGCAATTTTCAAAACCATAAAAAAAATTGCCGATTACAAGACCTCCATTCTTATTACCGGCGAATCGGGAACAGGCAAGGAGCTGATTGCCAAGGCGATTCACGCCTCCAGCCCCCGCCGCGACAACCCCATGATCGACGTCAACTGCGGCGGCATCCCGGAAACGCTGCTGGAAAGTGAGCTGTTCGGCCATGCCAAGGGCGCCTTTACCGATGCCTACAAAGGCAAGAAAGGGCTTTTTGAGGAGGCGGACGGCGGCACCCTGTTTCTTGATGAGATGGGAGAACTCCCCCTGTCGCTGCAGGTTAAACTGCTCAGAGCCCTGCAGGAAGATGAAATCCGCCCGCTCGGTGAAAGCAAAACCGTCAAGGTGGACGTCCGTATTATCACCGCCACGGCCCGCAATCTCGGCGACATGGTCAACAAAAAACTTTTCCGGGAAGACCTTTTTTACCGCATCAATGTTTTGACCATCGAGGTTCCGCCGCTGCGCGAACGCCGCGAGGATATCCCCCTGCTGGTGGAGCACTTTGTCCAGAAATACAATCGGCGTCTCGGACTGCAGATTAAAACCGTCCACAGCGATTGCCTGCAGCGGCTCATGGGCTACAACTGGCCGGGCAATGTGCGGGAACTGGAAAATGTCATGGAAAGGAGCATGGTGCTTGCCGAGGAGGAGACGCTGACCACGGAAATCCTCCCCCCTGAACTTCTCCGGCAGAGCACGCTTGCCGGCGAGGATCTCTTTTTCTGGGATGAGTTTTCCATCAAGACCAACTCGAAAAAACTCGAACGGCAGCTCATCGCAAAAGCGCTGGATGAAACAAAAGGCAACAAAACAAAGGCAGCCTCTTTGTTGGAAATCAGTCTTCCCGCCCTGCTTTACAAGATCAAGGAATACAATATATCCTCCTGAAATGAGTTGCCCGCACTTCACGCCGTCCCCGACCGCATTGACTTTCTTTTTTCATCATATCCCAGAGTTATCTTATTTTTTCCTTGACTTTATAACCCATAAAATAAGATTGTAATTGACAAGTATTTCAAATTCTAATAGTTTTACAAAAAATTAATAACTATTACCAATTTGCCCATGCTACGAAAAATCTCCACCTTTTATATCGACGGCTTCCGCTCAATGAAAACAGGCCGGAAACTTTGGGCGATTATTTTCATCAAGCTCTTTGTCATGTTTGCAATTCTTAAGGCCTTTTTTTTCCCCAACTACCTGGAAACAAATTTTTCAAATGATGAAGAGAGGGCTGCGCATGTTATGAAAAACATCACACAGCATCCTCAAAACACGCAACAACGGAGGTTGTAATGGTTGAACAAATCGATCTTACACAGGTCAATTGGGCTCGGGCTCAGTTTGCTCTCACAGCCATGTACCACTGGATTTTCGTCCCTTTGACCCTGGGACTTTCCTTCTTGGTGGCTTTTTTTGAGAGCATCTACGTACGCACCGGCAGTGAAGAATGGAAACGGCTCACAAAATTCTGGATGACCCTGTTCGGCATCAACTTCGCCATCGGCGTTGCCACGGGTATTATCCTGGAGTTTCAATTCGGCACCAACTGGTCCAACTACTCCTGGATGGTGGGTGATATTTTCGGCGCCCCGCTGGCTGTGGAAGGTATTTTTGCCTTTTTTCTGGAAGCCACCTTCTTTGCCGTCATGTTTTTCGGCTGGAACCGGGTTTCAAAAAATTTCCACCTGTTTTCCACCTGGATGGTGGCCGTCGGCTCCAACCTTTCCGCCCTGTGGATCCTCGTTGCCAACGGCTGGATGCAGTTTCCCACCGGCATGAAATTCAACCCCGATACCGCCCGTTTTGAAATGCAGAATTTCTGGGATGTTCTTTTTTCACCGGTGGCCATCAGCAAATTCACCCATGCGACCAGTTCCAGTTTCCAGCTGGCGGCGCTCTTCGTGGTCGGCATTTCCTGCTGGTACCTTCTGAAGGAACGCCACCAGGCCATGGCCAAAAAAAGTATCGTCGTGGCCTCGGTATTCGGTCTGCTCGCCTCCGCCTACGTCGGTTTCACCGGCGATGAGGCGGCATACACCGTTGCCCAGAAACAGCCCATGAAACTGGCGGTGATGGAAGGACTCTTCGACGGCCGGACAAGTGCTCCGCTTGTTGCCGCGGGCCTGATCAACAGCGCCAAGGAGCCCGGCGATACGCAGGAACCGTTCAGCGTCGAGATTCAAATCCCCGGTCTTCTTTCCCTGCTGGCCAACCGCGAGGCAGGCTCCTTTGTTCCCGGAGTCAATGATCTGGTCTTCGGCAACCCCGAACAGAACATCATGGGCGCCCAGGAAAGGATTGAAAAAGGCAAAATCGCCGTGGAGTTGCTGCGAACCTACAAGGAAGCCAAAAGAAACGGGGATGACAAAATCGCCCTCGCCGCATTGCACGCCTTTGAGGATTTCCAGGACCATATCGGCTACGGCTACCTGAATCATCCTTCCGAGGTCGTTCCTCCCATCGGCACCACCTTTTATGCTTTCCATATCATGGTGGCCCTGGGAACCCTCTTTCCCTTGGTTTTCCTTGCCTTTCTGTTCTATGCGGTGAAACAATCCCTTCCTTACCAGCGTTGGCTGCTCAACCTCGGCGTTCTCTGTGTGCCGCTCGGGTACGTTGCTTCCCAGGCGGGCTGGGTTGTTGCGGAAGTCGGTCGACAGCCTTGGGCAATTCAGGGACTGCTGCCGGTAACGGTCGCCAATTCCAATCTCACCACCGGCACGGTACAGACCACTTTTTTCATCTTTCTCGGCCTTTTCACCTTGTTGCTGATTGCCGAAATAAGCATCATGGCGAAACAAATCAAAATCGGACCGGAGGAACACTAAAATGATCGGAAAACTTGATTATTCTACTTTGCAGCAGATCTGGTGGATCATTGCCTCCGTGGTGGGTTCCCTTTTTCTTTTTCTCAACTTTGTTCAGGGCGGCCAGACCCTGCTTTTCACCGTGCCGAGAAACGATGAGGAAAAAAGTCTTATCATCAACTCACTGGGCCGCAAATGGGAATTGACCTTCACCACCCTGGTCCTTTTCGGCGGCGCCCTGTTTGCCGCCTTCCCGAAATTCTACGCCACCAGCTTCGGCGGCGCCTACTGGGTGTGGATGCTGATCCTCTTCACCTTTATCATCCAGGCCGTGAGCTATGAATACCGCAAAAAACCGGAGAATTTCCTCGGCTCCACCACCTACGAGGCTTTTCTTTTCATCAACGGCAGTGTCGGCATCCTCTTGATCGGTGCGGCAGTGGGCACCTTTTTCACCGGATCGAGCTTCAGCCTGAACGACATGAACCAGGTAACCTGGCAGACCCCTTACCGCGGACTGGAAGCGGCGAAAAATTTCTTCAATCTCTCCCTCGGCCTGTTTCTGGTATTCAACGCCAGGGTGCTGGGCGCCATGTACCTGGTCAATAATATCGACCATAAGGGATTGACCGATCGCTGCCGCAAATCGGCCTGGAAGAGCTTTCTCTGGTCATTGCCCTTCCTGCTCTTTGTCCTGATCAACCTGCTCTTCATGCAGGGCTACGCGGTAACCCCTGAAAACGGCACTGTTTTCCTGCAGAAAGGGAAATACCTGCAAAACCTCGTCGGCTGCCCGGCAACCCTGCTGCTCCTTCTTACCGGGCTTACCCTGGTTATTTACGGCGTGTTTGTCACCTGCTTCAAGGGCAAAAACAACGGCATCTGGTTCGGCGGCATCGGCACCGTGCTGGTGGGGCTTGCTGTTTTCTTTCTGGCCGGTTTCAACAACACCGCCTTTTATCCATCCAGCTATGACCTGCAGAGCAGCCTGACCATCTACAACGCGTCAAGCAGCCACTATACCCTGACCGTCATGACCTACGTAGCGCTGGGTGTGCCTTTTGTGCTGGCCTATATCGCCTATGTCTGGAAACAGATGGACGGCAAGCGGCTTACCCTGGCGGAACTGACCGGCAAAGACGCTGAAGAGATGTATTAATTTCACAAGGAGAAAACCATGAGCGCGATACTCATACTCAGCTGGATCGGTCTTATTATCGTTTCCTATCAAGGGGCGATCATCTTTCTGAAGCGGACCGACAATCTCTGATCAAAACAAGCACCGGCACAAAGGAAAGGGCTCGCTTTTCACTGTGCCGGTGCTGTCGTTTGCACTCTTTGCCTACCACTGACACTCCGGAGAAACCATGCAAAACCTGGAAAATTTCACCCAAAAAGACATGATGGAACAAATGGTCCTGCTGGATGAGATCAAAGAGGGAGGGAAGAAAGAGGCGATACCGCAACTCCAGCAATTACTGGCGGAAAAAAAATGCGAACAGGCGACCCATGAAATGATTTATCACACCCTGTTCAGCCTGTTGGAGGATGACCCGGCGGCAATCAAAGCGGGAATTCGCCATCCGTCGCACCGGGTTCAACTGCTCAGTATCAGGCGCTGCCGTAAATCAGGGCTTACCGAGGCAAAACAAGAACTTATTCAAACATTGCGGGAAAGCGCCGATACGGAAGTAATCGGAGAAATCATCATGGCCTTGGGCAGTTTCAAGGACCCATCCCTCATCGACACGCTTTGCCCCTACCTCTTCCATCCCGACCCCACCATTCTTTCCTGGACCATGGAAGCGCTGACCGGCATTGAAATTGAAGAAATCAGGGAGATTCTCATTGATCTTGTCAAGGGAGATGACAATTTTGCCGCGCCGGACAAGGATTGCGCCCTGACAACCGTTCTTGCCGTGGAACATCTGGGCAGAATGAAGGACCCGGAGGCGCGGAAATTTCTCCTTTCACTCGAGAATCACCCCAATTCCCATCTCAGGAAAGCTGTCGGCAGGGTGCTGGCGTAACCCTCATCTGGCCCGGATCGCCCGGGCTTTTGCATCCTCTCCCGTTTCATCATAGAGATGGATCAGTTCAGCCAGGGTCCGCTCCTCATCCTTGTTTTTCTCCAGGATCTGCAGCAGGTAATTCTCCGCTTCCCCATATTCCTTTTTCAGGCGATGCACCTTTGCCATCCCGAGCAGGGCGAACATGTCATAATTAACCTTCAGACTCTTCCGGTAATGATCCATGGCATCGTCCAGTTTTCCCAGAATAACCAGCGCATCGCCGACCCGGGAATGAAGATTCTGGTTCTGCGGTTCTTTTTCAAGAATTTTCAACCAGCAGGCAATGGACCCTTCATGATTTTTCATGCCCCGCTGCGAATCGCCCATGCCGTACAGGGCAAAGATATTCCACGGTTCCTGTTTCAAGGCTTTTTCATAAAAATAGGCGGCCTTTTCATACTGTTTTCGGCGTCGATAAATATTTCCGGCCATGGTGAGCACGGCAATGTAGGTATCGTCAAGGGCAATGAATTTTTCAAAATAAGCCAGGGCCTTATCATGGTCCGCCAGCTTGTAATAGAGATTGCCGATGCCGCGCAGGGCGTATTTATCCGTTTGATCCAAAGACAATGCCTTCAGGTAAAGGCCTTCCGATTCGGCAAAATTGCCGGTCTTCACATAGGAATCGGCAAGGCGGGTGAGGACATGGATGTCATCCTGGTTCTGTTCAAGATAACGCTGCCAATAGGATACGGCTTTCCCCGCCTGTCCCAATCCCCGGTAGGAGTCACCCACCCCACGCAGGGCGAACATATTGAGGGGATCAATCTCCAGTGTCTTTTCATAAAAACCGATGGCCTTATGAAATTTCCCTGTTTCCCGATGGACATCCCCCAGCCCGACCAGGACATAGGTATTTTCGCTGTCAACTTCCAGGGCCTCGAGAAAAGTCGCTTCCGCATCCTTCCACTGTCGCTTCTTCAGGAACTCCGACCCCTGACGGGAAAGCTCAATGGCCTTTTTATGGTCCGACTGCAGATTGCCCTTGGCCCACTGCAGATACTCGGCCAGCACGTGTTCCGCCTGGACCGTGATCCACTGGGGCACTTCGTAGGGATGATTCCCCTTGAGCCAGATTTCCAGCCTACCGGCATTCTTGGCAAGAAACTTGAAAACAATGCGGTATTCCTCTTCACTTTTCAGATTTTCCTGCCACAAATAAAATGAACGAATAGGCCCCTCCACCTGGGCGCAGGCAACAAGCTTCTCGCTTACCGCCTCCCTGGCAAGTTTTTCCGCATCTTCCCGAGATGAAACTGTGGTCCAACCGATATACATCATCATCTTCACATCCTGTCTTTTTTTCTTTTCAATTCAATGGCCCTGACCGCTGAATCACGAAATTTTCTCACCCACTGAATCGCCGCTTTATCAAGTTTTTCGCCGCCCTTCCGATCAACATAAAGGAGGGCGACTATTTTTTTCTGCAAACACAATGGGAAAAAACAACCGTTGCGGCCTTGAAGCAAAGACTGCATTTTTTCCGGCAGTTGGCCGATGATTTGCGCGGCTATTGCCATCTCCTCCCCCATTACCAGCGATGCGGCGCTCCCCTCATGCTCCAGATGCGACAAGGGCACTTGAAATTGCTTCATCTGCTCAGGCGAAATATCGCCCCGACCCAATTGCCCGACCAGCACCTTCTTGCCGTCACTCACCTTAAGCATGGCCAAGACAACCCGATCAAGCCCCACCCCCTGGAAAAGCGCGTCAACCAGCAGCAACAAGCAGTCCTTGAGCTGAAATTGGCCGGCAAGCATCGTCGAGATTTCCTGCCAGTAGGCATCAACTCCTTTTGCTTTTTCCCCTGCGGCAGGTTGCACCGCAACGGCGGATTGCATCTCTTTCAGTCTTTTTTGAAAGTCGATCCGGCCGATCCCCGGCCGAATCGAATCAAAAATCGCCGTTGAGGTCTTTGCTGCGGCGGAAAGCATTTCAACCGCCTCCTGTTCGTCGATTGACAGGGCGTAACCGTATTTTTCCATCAAAGCATCAATATTTCGCCTGCCCCAAAGCGCGTCCACATACCTGTTGCTGAAATCGACGATGCAGTGCAGATACTGATTCGGATCATGCGCTTCTTCAGGCACAACGGGATCCGGCTTCATACAGTGTATCACACTTTCCGTCATATTCCAGAAAATAGCAACCTCCCGGCCGACGCCCGCATAGTCGAGACCGTCGAGCAAATCACGAGCCGCCTCGTCTTCGGCTTTGCCGGCTCGCATCTGCCGTGTTATGTCATTATAAACCTCCGGCAGGTAAATGCAGGAAATAATTTTGCCGAGATTACGCATCAAGCCGCAGATGAACGCCTCTTCCGGCAATACTTTCAGATACCGCGTCTCGGCAATGCCTCGGGCCAGCAGGGCCGCCATAAATGAGCGGGCCAGCAACTCGCTTATTTCATCGGTGTTGACACCGGCCTGGACAAAATCATCAAACAGGGCAATCCCGATGGCAATATCCCGCACCGAATCAAAACCGAGAACCGCCACCGCCATGGAGACGGTTGACACCTTCTGTCCCAAGGAGTAATAGGCGGAATTGGCAAACTGCAGAACTTTATGGGTAAGGGAAAAATCTTTCAGGATAATCCTGGCCAGATCATCATAATTGGCGCTTCGCTTGCCGCTGGTCAAGGCAAGAAGCTCCTGCACATGCACCGACATGGCAGGCAGTTCGCTCATGTTGATCTTGGCGAAGACATCCGCCAGCTTGCCCTTGGGAGGCGAAAGAGGTTCAGGCATAAATAATATTTTCTTACAAGACAGAATCAAACTACCAGAATCACCAGGCTTCTTTATACCCGGCGAGACGCGGTTTGCAAAGCAAAGGCTGTGTAATCAGCAGTAATTTCGACTTTTTTTCTATTTTCCGACCCGTCGCAATACTCGACAAGGACTTGGAAGGGATGGCCAAGGCCAGGCAATGAATCCCCGCCGGAACGCAAATACATGCTGATTTCCCTTCGATTGATCCTCCTTCTCTGCACGTTGCTTTTCCGCGGAGTCGATAGTAATATGAAAATCCGGCCTTAGCTTTTCCCTGACCGAGCACAATCCGACTTTAATTTTTTTCGGTGCGATCGTCTGCAAATACCGCAGAGAGTGGTGCCGAAAATCAAACCCTTGCCCCTCGATGGTTTCGAAAAAAGATGACCGCGCAACATCGCAAAAACTCCATGCTCTGCCCCAACTGCCGCAGCCTGATCAGCCGGGACGAACGCCGTTGTCCGCACTGCGGCACGCCGCGTCCCGCTTCCTGGTGGCAAAACAACCCCCTGACCCGAGGATTTGCCGACCCTGACCGGCTTGTTTCCATGATCATCGCCGCCAATGTCGGCATGTATATTCTTTCGCTGCTCCTCAAACCGTCCCGCCCAGGCTTCGCCTTCAATCCTTTCTTCTTTCTGTCGCCCGACAACAGAAGCCTGCTGATTCTCGGCTCCACCGGCACGGTCGCCATCCTTGAACTGCAGCGCTGGTGGACGCTTATTTCGGCAAGCTATCTGCACGGCAGCCTGCTGCACATCCTGTTCAACATGATCGCCCTGAAACAACTGGCCCCGCTTGTCATCCGCGAATATGGCGGCTCAAGGATGTTTGCCATCTACACCATGGGGGGAGTCGGCGGCTACCTGCTCTCTTTTTTTGCCGGGATATCGTTTACCATTGGGGCGTCAGCCGCGGTGTGCGGCTTGATAGGCGCGATGCTTTATTACGGAAAAAGCCGGGGCGGCATTTACGGAATGAATATATACCGACAGATCGGCGGATGGGCGCTCAGTATTTTTGTCTTCGGACTGCTCGTTCCCGGCATCAACAACTGGGGACACGGCGGGGGCATGGCAGCGGGTGCCTTGCTCGGTTTTCTGCTGGGCTACGGAGAACGGCGAGGAGAAAACGCGCGGCACCGGCTGCTCGGCACGATTTGCGCCGCACTGACCGCCACGGTGCTTGCCTGGTCCGCCTTGAATGGCATTTTCTTCCTTTTGTTTGCCCGCTGATTTTTTTTTTAAAATCAGGAAGATTGCCGGGTACCGGATTTGCTGAAACGAGGCACCCTTTTATTTCCATACATCATGTTTTGATGGAAAATTCATCCAAGCCAAGGCGGAATGGAAGCGTCCGACAGCTATCCCCACCTGCTTGTTGAAAAGCGTCGCACTTGCTGCTACTGTGTATAAAAATGCATGAACGCAGATTTTGACAAAGACGCCCGCACGGGCATAATCACGGAAGGACGCAAGCCATGTTTAATCCGGAAAAATTATTGGGCAGTCTGCTGAAGGGCGGTCTCGGTCGGGGCGGGGCAACAAGAAACCTGAAAGTCCAGGCCGGGTTGGGCCTGCTCGGGGCCGCCCTGGCGGCGGTGGACCATTATGCGAATAAGTCTTCCAGCCGGCCCCAGGACATGCGGCAGGGCACCAAAGGCGCCGATTATCCTCCGGCATCGGGCTACACGGCGGCATCCACCGCCATGGCAACTCCGCCACCCCCGCCGCCCCCTCCTCATCCGCCGGCCATGCAGGCAGAGGCCGCGAATCGGCAACAGGATGCCGTTCTTTTGATCCGGGCCATGATCGCCGCGGCCAATGCGGATGGCACCGTTGACCAGGAGGAACGGCAGCGGATTCTGGAAAAATTCCGCGCCGCAAACCTCAGCCCGGAAGAGCAGTCCTTTCTGGCCGGTGAGCTGCTGAATCCCGCCGATATCGACCAGCTGGCGGCCGGGGTCCATTCGGCTGAGACGGCCAGACAGCTTTACGCTGTTTCCCTGCTGGCAATTACGGTTGACAGCGACGCGGAAAGGGCCTATCTGCAAACACTCGCTGACCGCCTGGGCTTGTCCGCTCCGGAACGCGACTTCATCCACAAAAACCTGGGGGTCGAAGGCGTGGAAGCCGCGATGTGAAAAGATGGGGATTTAACACTCTTCCATCGCTGTTTTCCCAAAAAACATTGGCCGGTCGCAGTGATCAATCCGGGTAACTCGCCCTGATTTCATTTTGCACCAATTCCTGCAACTGTTGATAACCAAAGGTCTGAAGAGGTTTTCCGTTTGCAAAGAACCCCGGCGTTTTCCGAACATTGAGCGTTTTGGCATCGGCAAGGTCCTGTGCAATGAGTTGCGCTATGGCCGGATCATTCATATCCTGCTTGATTTTTTCCAAATCGAGCCCGGCCGCGGGAAGAAACTGCCATATTTTCTCCGGTTGCGGGTTGTGGTGACTGGCCCAGTATCCTTGCGACCTGTACATGACATCCAAGGTTTCCCAATACCTTCCTTGTTTTTTGGCGGCCTCGAGAATCTTGACAAAATAATCGGCTCCCGGATGAAAAGGCGCATAACGAAGAACAAGTTTGATTTTACCGGGATCGGCGTCCATCATCTGCTTCACCAGTGGGGAAAAAGCCGCGCAGGTCTCACAGGCCGGGTCCATGAACTCAACCAGATAGACTTTCGCATCATCACTGCCCAGTGTCGGGGAATGGTCACGCACAAAAATTGAAGCGTTTTCCCGGGCCATGAAACCTAATTTTTCAGCCTGTTGCCCCTTGTAGTAGGACCCGGCAAACATAAAGGCAAGCAGCAACACCAGAGCCGAAACCCCAAAAATTACATATTTCATTCAGCAAACCTCCTCTTGAAGATAATTAAAAGGACTATTGTCAGGGAAAAGGACAGCAAGGAAAGCCCCGGTATTGTCAGAAAACCAAACAGCTCTATGTATTTTTCCGTGCACGAAACCCCCTGGCTGCAAGGCTGAATGCTCTCCGGGATGATGCCGCTATAGAGCAGGTTATGGTACAGGGCCGCCAGCCAGCCGGCCACCGCCAAGGGCAGAGCGTATTTCACCACGTTTTTATCCAATGGAAACAGCCCTCTCGCCAAAATTATGACCAAGGGAAACAAAAATATTCGCTGATACCAACACAAAAGGCAGGGGGCAAAATCCATCACCTGACTGAAAAACAAACTCCCCAAGGTGGAAACAGTTGCCAGCAGCCAGCAGAAAAAAAGAATGGCCCAGCTTGCATTGGACTTTTGATCGGAACCACGCATATCAAATCACTCCAAGATTGTCGGATGGCAAAAACAACGGGATATATGTTTACGACACCCCCAACATCGTATCGTTCGCAGAATTCGGACAATTCTCCTTTCACAACGAGTACCCACACAAAGGGATCAGCGCCAAAAAAAGGGGAATCCCCCGTACAGAAAGAGCCGCCGTGTCACGTGAAGGGGAGAATTTTCCGGCCATCAAACGTGAAGACTGCTGGGATTCATAAATTTCAGGAAGAGTTTATTTAATGAAAGTAATGTAAGGATACTGTCTCTGGAATTGCGAGTTCGCTGCACAACAGAATCGTTTTCAGTCACAAAATAATTTATTTATTCGTTCGACCACTTTATTTGAAACTCGATTTCTTCTTGGCCTTCTTCTCTTTCGTGCTCGATATTGCAAGTTGCACGAACGGGAACGTATATTCTTTCACCGGCAATTTGAATTGCAAAGGGCTTTCCTTTTTCGAGCGAATCTGCAAGACGTCGCAGTTTTGCAATAAAAGCCGGCATCGGATAACTTTTCTCCACATCCCTTTCCGCCTTATCCCTCATACCCCCCCCATTTAGAAACAATGTGTCATGACTGCGCAAAAAAAATGCCCGCAGGGTCGCCGAGTTGAGCTTTCTTTGGCGCTGCCTGGGACGCCGAAGTGGATGGAAACCGACAAGGAATTTTGCAAACCTGCGCGCATCCGCCCCCGCAAGTATCTTCTGCTCGCGCGCCCCCTGTTCCGGCTGGTCATAGCTCTATCACCGATACAGCCTTTTTGTCATCACCGACGTCAGGCTCTACAAAAAATTCTTTTTCACAGTTTGGGCAAACGACTTTCGTGTTTTTGCCAGGGCCGCGCACCTGCCCGGACTTTCCAAGCAAAGGTTCCTTTCGGCCGCACTTGCAAACCCAGGCTGCGTTGTTGCCTGTGGCAATTGCCTTGCCTTTTGTGCCGTCCGAATATTTTACTTCAATAATTCTTTGCTGTTGCGGCATCTCATTTTCCATTTGCGCATACCATTCAACCGGATGGCCCTGCCGGTCACATCCGTCCGCCGAAGTTCTCCACAGTCACTCGAACGTCGGATTCGCACTTTTCACGCCTGCTCCACTGCGATCTTGACAACAATTTTATGGAGCTGTCCAGACGAAATCAGCGGCATGTGCGCATCTTCAGGGAAAAAAATCACAAAAAATCCACGGCCGACAGGAAGCCAGGCATCCGGCTCATCGCCGAAAAACTGAATATCATCTTCCTTGTCATATTCTCCGATCGGTTTCTTACAGGATGATTTCGGCTTCCATCCCATCTCATCGGTTCCGGACAAGACCAATTGGATATCAATATACTTTTCATGTGTTTCGAGGAGTCCATCCTCTTTCTTGCGGCCGGGATCCCTTGCCGCCATCGCATAAACGCGATCACCATCTATTTCATACTTCTCCACCGGCAGTTCGTCCAGATCCGGCCGCAGGAGAAATGCAAATGCCTTGGGAAATCCCTTATGCAGGGACAGATAACGGCCGGCATTTTCAAGTACATCAAAAATCATGTCAATTCCTTACTGAAATACCATGGGGAGAATTCAGCTGGGCGCATCGGCAACCAACGCACTGAGGTGTCGTCAACTTCCGAACGCCATCCAGCACAGATCATTACCGAATCGAAGATGCCGATCAACCAGAGTAAGATGACTCAGCACCAAGCGCCCGGATATCCAATGCAAGTGATCGTAACATGGATGCAAGTTGGCACAAAACAGAAAACAGCATACGAGCCAAGAGCAGATTCATTGCATGGCTGCTACCAAAGATCAACCGGTGAGGCCTTTTCCTGCTTTGCCAACGCCTGCTGCCAGCAGTTTCGGTCGCGCAGGGTCAGACGTTCGCTCCAGTTCCCGCCAATTTTCCTGCGGTAGACCGCAAAATCACCATTTGAAAAATGAATGACTCTGCCATAATTTCCGCCGAGATCCTCCGCAACAATCGGTATCCCTTCCATTTTCAGATATTCGCGGATGAATTTGCAGTTGACCTCGCCAATGCAATAAAAACTTTCCACATCCCGGTGAATACCGATGACGGTGGCCCCTCCGAAAACCTTGGCCCGCAATTTCGACCGCTCAGTCCCTTTGGCCATCATGTCGTTGATGAGCAGTTCCATGGCCTGAATGCCGTAACGCCCGGCTATGGAAAAATGAAGCGACTGCTCTTTCGAATAGCGGGGATTACTGAGCATGAAATGGTTCATGCCGATCAGATGGAGTTTTGGGTCAAAGAGACAGGCGGCCACGCACGAACCGAGGAGGGTGGAAATCACCTCGACCCCCGTTGTCGAATAGTATTCGCCGGGATTTATCGTAACCCGCCGGGATGTGCCCTCAGGGCCGGTTGCTTTCATTGCGTGCAGTTCCTGTCGGGTGATGCCGGCCGGAAAAAGTAAAAACCAAACTATTCATGCGCACGTTGTTTTTCGGCAAATCATCTTTCATGGCGCACCTGAAAAGCGTTACCGGCCTTTTTTTTATTATAGCCCGTCCCGAAAAACATGACCAACAAAAATGCGAATTGGCCGACATATACAAGAAGCAATAAAACAAAGTTGAAGATATAAATTAAAGCTTTTCTTGACTGAGACGAAACACCTTATCTCTCATTGCGTCCACGAATACGACAACTTCTCAGCCTGCCGCAAGATCAGCTCAATGGCTTCAGCCTGCATATCCGGAGGATACTTGTACTTCTTCAGCAGCCGCCGCACCATATTGCGCATCTTGGCCCGCACACTGTCCCGCACCTGCCAGTCCACCGTGGTGCTGGCCCGCAGCTTTTCGGTCAGCTCATGGGCAATTTTTTTGAGTATTTCGTCGCCCAGTTCCCGCACCGCGCTTTCATTATTAGCCAAAGCATCATAAAAGGCGATCTCATCAGGTGACAAGCCAAGCTCTTCGTCGCGCTTCATGGCCGCCTGGAAATCCTTGGCCATCTGGACCAACTCTTCGATGACCTGGGCGGTCTCGATGGCTCGGTTATGATATTTGCGCAGGGTCTCCAACAGCCGTTCACCGTATTTCAACTCCTGGACCACATTGTTTCGGGTACGGGCCTTGATAGCATCACGCAGCAATTTTTCCAGCAGTTCAACCGCCAGGTTTCTGCTCGGCATCCGGCGCACATCCTCAAGGAACTCATCTGACAAGAGGCTGATATTGGGCGTATCCAGCCCGGCCAGGGCAAAAATATCAGCCACACCTTCTGCCACTACCGCGTTATCAAGTATCTGCTTGAGGACGGAGTTCTTTTCCTCCTCGGTCCGTTTCTTATCAACCGTGGTGTGTTTGATGATTGACGCCTTGATCGCCGAAAAAAAGGCTATCTCTTTTCTGAGCGGTGCCGCCTCATCCAGGGTGCTGCATAATGAAAACGCCTTGGTGATGGCGGCCATGGCATCCAGAAAGCGCCGCTTGCCGTCCTCAAGTCCTAAAATATGGTTGGCAGCCATGGGCAGCAGCATGAGGGCATTGGTCTGATAGTCGCTGTAATCAAGACCATGCATCATGGCCCGCACCACTTCCAGCTTCTCAAGCAGCAAGGCATAGGCCTCTTCGGCGAGTAAGGTCGGCGCACCCTTGCCCTTGGAATCGGTATAATCCTTCAATGCCTGTTTCAGCTCATTGCCGATGCCGATATAATCCACCACCAGGCCGCCCGGCTTGTCCTTAAACACCCGGTTCACCCGGGCGATGGCCTGCATGAGGTTATGGCCCCGCATGGGCTTGTCAACATACATGGTGTGGCAGCAGGGCGCGTCAAAGCCGGTCAACCACATATCGCGGACTATCACCAGTTGCAGCGGGTCGTCCGCCTCCTTGAACCGCTTTTCAAGCCGTTTTTTGACCTGCTGACTGTAGACATGGGGCCGCAGCAGTTCACGGTCCGAGGCGGAACCGGTCATGATAATCTTGATCGCCCCTTTCTCAGGATCAGGATCATGCCAGGCAGGCCGCAGAGCGGTTATGGCATTATAAAGATGCACACAGATTTCCCGGCTCATGCAGACGATCATCGCCTTACCGGGGATTACTTCCGTTCTGGCCTCACAATGGGCCACCAGGTCCTCGGCCACCTCTTTCAGGCGTGGTTCCGACCCCACCAGTTTTTCCAGGGCCGCCCATTTGCTCTTGGTCCGTTCCCGTGAGGCAATGTCCTCCTCATCCTCGATGACCTCTTCCATCTCTTCATTCAGCTCTTCGATGGCGTCACGGTTGATGTCGAGCTTGGCCAGTCGGGATTCGTAATAGATCGGCACGGTGGCCCCGTCATCCACCGCATCCTGGATGTCGTAGATGGAGACATAATCACCGAACACGGCGCGGGTGTCCTTGTCTTCCATGGAAATCGGGGTGCCGGTAAAGCCGATGAACGAGGCATTGGGAATGGCGTCCCGCATGTGTTTGGCAAAACCATAGATATATTTGCCGGTCTTGGTGTCGAGCCGCGCCTTTAACCCATACTGGCTGCGGTGGGCCTCGTCGCTGATCACCACGATGTTGCTGCGGCCACTCAAAACCGGGTGGCTCTCTTCGCCATTCAACAAGGAAAACTTCTGCACCGTGGTAAAGATGATGCCGCCCGCCTGCCGGGCCGCCAGCATCTCCCGCAACTCATCTCGACTGCCGGCCTGCACCGGGGTCTGGCGCAGCAGTTCCCGCGCATTCTTGAAGGTATTGAAGAGCTGGCCGTCCAGGTCGTTGCGGTCAGTGACCACCACAATGGTCGGATTGTTCATTTCCGGTTGTTGCAGGAGTTTCCCGGCATAACAGCACATGGAGATACTTTTTCCCGACCCTTGGGTATGCCAGACCACCCCGGCCTTGCGCGACCCCGGCACCACCTCCCGGCCATAGGTTGCCCGAGGTTCGGCGGTCTGCAAGCCTTCGGTCTGCCGGGAAGCGATCACCGTCACCCGCACCGCCTCACGCACCGCATGAAACTGATGGTATCCGGCGATCTTCTTGATAACGGTATCGCCTTCCTGGTCAAAGATGACAAAATAGCGGATATAGTCCAGCAGCAGTTCCGGGGCGAAAAAACCCTTCACCACCTTTTCCAGTTCATATTCCAGCAGTGGTTTGTCATCCTCATGCTTCAATGTCCGCCAGGGCATGAACCGTTCCTTGTTGGCGGTGAGGGAGCCGATCCGGGCCGTCCAGCCGTCGCTCACCACCAGGGCGCAGTTTGTGACAAAGAGGTCGGGAATCTCCTCCTTATAGGTCTGCAACTGGTTGAAGGCGTCCCAGACATCGGTCTGCTCGTTGCTCGGGTTCTTCAGCTCGATCACCGCAATGGGCAGCCCATTGATAAACACCAGCACATCGGGCCTGCGGTTCATCCTGGCGCCCTGGATGGTAAACTGGTTGACCACCAGAAACTGATTGTTGCGGAAATTGTTGAAGTCAATGAGCTGGGCATGATCGGTTCGTGTTTCGTCGCCGTCGCTGTACTCCACCGGCACCCCTTCCAAGAGCAGCCGGTGAAAGGTGCGGTTGTTATGGATAAGCACCGGCGATTCCGGCTTGCTGGCAACAAGGGCCGCCTCTTCCAGAACCGCCAAGGGGATATGGGGATTAATCTTCTGCATGGCAGAAAGTAGACGACCAGAAAGCACCACCTGCCGGTAATCCACCCGCTCCGGCCGGTCTTCCGCCATCCCTGGCTCGCCCGGCACTCGGCCGTCCCTGGCCGGCGGTGCTTCTCCGTCAGGGGCGATGTCCGGCCCAAAGGCGTAGTCATAGCCACCCTCGCGGAACCACTCCAGGCAGATTTGTTCAAGCTGGTCTTCGGTGATCATCGTTTTCCACTCTGGCGGCTTTTGTATGCCTGTTGCGGATGGGTCGGCGTGGCTGGAAAGGCGAGCGTGAGCTTACCCTTTTCAACCAGTGTTTTTAAATAATGTTGCCTCAAAGCGCTGGATGAACGATTTACTAAGTCTGCCAATACTTGCAGGGTCAAGAAGCAGTCGACACACAGTGAAAGAATGATCTCCTCCATTTCTGTCCTGGGAATTTTTTTCTTCCTCTGGGCTGCACCCGCCTTGCGCAACAACTCTTGACGCGGCTCCGGGGTCAGGACACTTAGATCGTCTATAATGGGAAACTGGAGGCCGTCGACATGAAGCCAGCCTTGCTTCTCGTCCCGGAGCGTATGGCCTGAAGCAAGTTCCAAATGTGCGGAGCTCTGGGCCAAATGTGCGGAGCTCTTGCTCAAATGTGCGGAGCTCTTGCTCAAATATGTGGAGCTAAGCTCAGGAGCAGGCGTTGCCTCGCCAAAAACCTGGTCAGGTGTCGGTGGGGCCTGGCCTGGAAGATGGTAAACAGTGCCACGGCCATGACCCTTTGAAGCCAAACACCCTTCTTTGACAAGGTGTTGAAATGCCTGAGTCAAATCATGGGCATGATCCGTGGAAATTTCCATGATCCGCCTATGGCTCACAACCTGTTCTGATGCAACCGTAGCTAAAATGAGCCGCTCAAGCTCGGAAAACCGATCAAAATCCTGGCCCAGTTGGGCGCGGAGACTCTCCACGACCTCTAACGGGAACAGGTCAATCATCCGCAGCTCAAGAAGCGTCTGTTCTGGTTCGTCTTTTTCATAGAGGGCTGGTGGCCGCCAATCGCCACTCTTCCAGCCACTGTAAATCTTTGGGACCCCGGAGCCGGCACGCTCACCCAGGCCGATCATGAGAAACATCTGGTGGATAATTCGATTCCGGCAGTCGCTTTCGCCGCCCTGGATTGCCTGTTCGACAGGAATACGCATATTGCCAGGATTCCGGAAACCAAACAGGTCCGGGCGTTTGACCACCAGCACCGACACCCTGCCGCTATAATCGGCATGTACCAGGGTATTGACCAGCGCCTCACGGATTGCCACATGTACAGGCGTATCCTCCTGCCGTAGACCATCCTTGAGAACAAAGGGAACCTTCAGGTCAGTAATAAGCTTCCGGTACACCCGCCGATAAAAGTCAAAAAGGTTTCCGGACCATGTACCGTCCGGGACGAGTCGGTCTATCCAGCGCAGCTCGGTTTTGGCCTCTGGCCGCTCCTGATAGTCAACAAAGTAATGGGGAGCCCCATCCTGGATGGCGTCCCAGGTGCCAAACATCAACAGGCCAGCCAGTGTCAAACCTTCCTCACCGCTCTCCCGATCACGCCGCCACCCCTTGAGCTTCTTGAGCAGCCCGTCATCGTCCTCCTCCAGCCAGACATGGCCCGGCTTTTCCGCCCGCAATAACTGGCGGTAGGCAAGCAAGCTATCTGTATCAATATCATCCATGCCAAAACCTGGAAGAATCCGGTTGTCCCGTTCATCCTCCACCTGTTCCGCCAACATCCGCCGAACGGTTTCATCATTGCAGGGACGGTCACCGTCATGAAGGCGCCGGTAGGTGTGGCCGCCAAGAGGAGTCATACCCAGGAAGACCGGCTTCTGCTTACGTTGGGCCGGGGGAATGTTGATCTGAATCAACGTGCGGTCGTCAATGGGAATGATTTTAACATCCGTCTCGCTGAGCAGATTAATGCTTACCTTCTGACGGTTATTGAGATGGTTAAAGAGGGTGGTGATGACACGCTGCGGCTCCTGAATGCCGTGCAGAGAGAAACGCCCCTGCTTCTCCTGTATCCCCAGCAGGACAACGCCGCCATGGGTGTTGGCAAAGGCGCTGTAGGTAGGCCAGAAGTCGGTGGGCAGCTCTCCTTTGCCGTTTTTGCCGGCCGCCAGCTTACACTCCAGATCAACGGATTCTGAAAGAGTGGCGATGTCTTCAAGGGTGTGAATTTCGATCATACCGCCTCCTTTATGCTGGGTTCGGCGGCATTGACGCTGATTTCACCGGAGAGGAGTTTGGGGAGGAGGGTGTCGCGGAGTTGGCTTAAATCCCTTATTTGCTGGGCAACCCCCATTTTTTGTAAATTGAAAGGAGCTATTAGTTTATTCCATGCAGCAAGTAAATTTTTTCTTGGGACTAATACTCGAATATCTCCTATATTTGCCAGGCTTGCATTAGCCTGAACACCTTGAACTACTTTTGATGCTATTTCATTTCGAATACGCCTGCATTTCAATGTTTGCAGACAAAGCCACAAGTGATTTTCAATATCTTTCAGCCGTATAATTGCTAGGGCTTGATTTACATTAGAATTATGTAAATCTTTTTCAATTAAAGACACTCTTCCTATTGTCCCAGCTATTGAAAACAGTAAATCATTCGTCTTCAAGATGGATCGTTTCAAAGCCTTTTCATGTATGGATTCTGGTATCATTTCTAGTGAAGCACGAAGAATCTCGCCAGAATCTGTTAGATCCTTAACCTTTATAAAAGGAATTATGGCCGGGTCCTTTGCCACTAAAACATCCGGCTTGCGTGGTGTTGTTCCTTTCGTGATTATCTCTGCCAATTCCCTCATACTCTTCACCTCCCACCCCTTCGGGATCAAGCCCAGTTCGGAGTCGATGAGTTCGTCGGGAAAGAGGGCGGCGGTGGCACGGAGTTGGACAAGCTGGCCAGGGGGGAGGTGGTCGAGTTCGGCATCACTCTTTCCGCTGATGGCGCACATGGCGGCGCGTTCCGGGTCCTGGCCGTTGGCTTTGGCAAGGGTCTTGGCCTTGACCGGCTCGAAATCCACAAACCAGGATTTGAAAATGGCCTGGGCCATCTCCTCCAGGGTCTGGTTGATCCGGCGGTTGAGTTCGATTTTGCTACAGTGGTCTTTTAAAACATTAACTACTACTATCTGCTCTTCTTTAGGGGGTATTCGGATGGGAAAACTAGGCATTTCCTTCAGAGCTATTCGATCAACTGTTGCGCCATGTATTGTTTTGGACCGTATGGTCTCCTGAAAAGATGGTGAGAGATAGGCATATAACAAATACTCGGGGATAACTTTATTAGTGTTAGGACGTAGCAAGCCCATGCGCCGCCCTAAACAAGCCGTAATATTAGATGGCATTAAAGCGGCTTCACCTAGTCGTGTTTCATATGAGAATAATAGATCCCCTTCTTGAGGCGTTACCCGTTTTGTCCATTTGACGAAATCTTTTTCACTTAAGTGAGCCGATTTAGACAAATCCAAAGCCCCATTTTCAAGGCTGGAAATGCTTAAAAAATATGGCCCTTGTTCTATTTTTTTTGGCGTGGCATGTGGACCATCATAGACCTCTGCCACATTGCCAATAGTGGTTAGGTGGTCAGCACTCCTCCCCCCACCCCGCTGAAACCACTCCACTCCATATTTCTTGATGTGCTCTTTCAGCCTGTCATTGTCGATGGTCTTGAAGAGCACCAGATCCACCCGCTGCGGCATGGGCAGCTCTTCAATGGCGGCGGCGAGTCTTGCCTGGTCGGTAATCGTCAACTCATCACCGCAGAGGGCCAGGTCCACATCCGAGGCTGGAGTATAGGTCTCCATGGCCCGGGAACCGAAAAGCACCACCCGTTCCACCCTAGGATTGGTGGCGAGAATGTCGATAATCGCCTTGCGGTATTTATCTTTCAAGCCATTATTCATAATGGTCGTTTTTGTATCAATGTTTGGTAAATTCGGCTAAGCAGCGGACAATATTGTTCCCGGATCAAGCCTTCAGCCTCAACGGCCTTTTCCAACTGGTAGGTATCACTCAGGATATTGCGTTTATCCAAAGCTTCAAGAAAGAGCTCAGCGTCATCTTCACTGATATATTCCTGCTCAAAGCTGGTCCGTATTGTCGCACGGGGGCTCTTTACATCATAGCCTTCATAGAACAGTAAATCCTTCAAAGTCTTCCAGGCCAGCTCGAAAGAAAATTCAAACACCTGTACCAGTCCGGCCCGTTCAAGATCGGAGTAGACTTCCTGGTCACATGCAGCCTCAAGTTGAGCCATGGCCCTGCCAAAGTTGTCCAGCCGCTGTTGCCAACGAATTTCATCGGTATTACTCATTGACGTCTCTCCTTTTTATACCTCATACCCCAACCCCGCCAGGTTCTCTTTGATCTGCTCCTCCAGTCGGGCACTTTCGGCTAACTGTTCTGAGAGCTGGGCTGTCAAGCGGGCCATCTTGTCGGCAAAGGGTTCGCCGTCGTCCTCCTCGTCCGCCGCCCCCACATAGCGGCCCGGGGTCAGCACATGGTCATGCTTGGCGATCTCTTCAAGGTTGGCCGACTTGCAGAATCCGGCCACGTCCTCGTACTTCGTACCCTCACCCCCGGCCCCTCTCCCAAAGGGAGAGGAGGGCAAGACATCACCCCCGGCGATTTTCCCAGAGGGAGAGGGGAGGGAGCGCCAGGCATGGAAGGTTCCGGCGATCCGCTCAATGTCCTCCTTCTTGAAATCCCGCAGCACCCGATCCTTCATATAGCCTAAGCTTCGGGCGTCGATAAACAGCACCTCGCCGGAGCGGTCTCGCAACCTCTCCCCTCTCCCCCCGGGAGAGGGGCCGGGGGTGAGGGCCTTGTTCCGGGTCAGAAACCAGATACAGGCCGGAATCTGGGTGTTGGTAAAGAGCTGGCCGGGCAGGGCCACCATGCACTCCACCAGGTCATTTTCGATGAGCGCCTTGCGTATCTGCCCCTCGTTGTTGGTGTTGGAACTCATGGAGCCGTTGGCCAGCAACAAGCCCATGGAACCATTGGGGGCCAGATGATAAAGCATATGCTGGAGCCAGGCAAAGTTGGCGTTGCCGGTCGGGGGCCTGCCGTATTGCCAGCGCGGGTCATCATCGCTGACGCCGGTGTCCCACTCCTTCATATTAAAGGGCGGATTGGCCATGATGTAATCGGCCCGCAGGTCCGGGTGCTGGTCGTTGGTAAAGGTGTTGGCCGGTTCCTTGCCGAAGTTGAAGTCCAGCCCCCGGATCACCATGTTCATGGCCGCCAGCTGCCAGGTGGTGTGGTTGTACTCCTGGCCGTAGATGGAGACATTGCCTAATCTGCCGCCATGCTCCTTGATGAACTGCTCACTCTGGACAAAGAAACCGCCGGAGCCCATGGCCGGATCATAAACCCGACCCTGGAAGGGCTGCAGCATCTCGACAATCAGCGAAACAATGGATTTCGGGGTGTAGAACTGGCCGCCCTTTTTGCCTTCGGCCAGGGCGAACTGGCCGAGGAAATATTCATAGACATGGCCGAGGATGTCCTTGGCCTGCAAGGATTCATGGGCAAAGGGAATCTCCGAGAGCAGGTTGATCAGCTCGATGAGCTTTGACTGGTCGATCTGCAAGCGTCCGTATGATTTATTGAGCACCCCTTTCAACTTGGGGTTGTCCTTCTCGATTGCCTCCAGGGCATCATCAATCAACCGCCCCACACTGCGGAAGGTGTAGGTGTGTTTTTTACCATTAGTAATTTCGATCTCGGCGCCGGGAGGGAGGGTGGCATTATCGCGCAGGGTCTGCCAGCGGGCCAGTTGCGGCACCCAGAAAACATTTTTCTCGGTGTAGTAATCCCGAACCTCCAGCTCATCACCAATCTCGGCCCGGTACTCGTCATCCGAGGCATAGTCCTCGGGATCGAGAAAATAGTCATGCTCCGGATTTGTGAACTGCCCGGTCAACTCCAGCCGCCGGATGTCAAAGGCATCCGAGACATATTTGACAAAGAGCAATCCCAGCACCGCATGCTTGTACTGGGCCGCATCCAGGGTGGAGCGCAGCTTGTCCGCCGCATTCCACAGCTTTTTATCCAGGGAATCGAGAAACTTTTGCTCCTTGTCCGGCATTGGTCTTATTTCCTCTTGGTTGCTTGTTGGCTGTCCGCCAGCCACTGGTCGATAATATCCCGCCTGAACCGCCAGTGCTTGCCCACCTTCTGACCGGGAACTTCCCCCTTCTGGGCCAGTTTATAAAGGGTAGATTTGGAGATTTTCAGATAGACGGCCAACTCTTCGATGGTGAGCACATTGTCCTGCTTTTCAGTCATCATAGGCCCCGCAAGAGTG
The DNA here is from genome assembly GCA_001914235.1 of Desulfobulbaceae bacterium DB1. Lineage (NCBI taxonomy): Bacteria > Pseudomonadati > Thermodesulfobacteriota > Desulfobulbia > Desulfobulbales > Desulfobulbaceae > Desulfobulbaceae bacterium DB1. The sequence continues at coordinate 78,064 of MQUF01000001.1, read as the reverse complement.
ATTGATAATATCCGTTCTTAGCAGTTAATAGCCGCACCGGTCAAGGGATTTGATGCCGGTTCCTCGCAGGAGAACATCAACAGAGGGGGAATCAAGTTTGAGCCTCCACAAAGGGGAAATATTGACGGCATGACAGGCAGGAGAAGACAAGCCCATGGGGCAGCCTTTGTCAGATATTGACTCCGGGTTTGTTCAACCTTTTCAATAGCGCATCGGCAATACCATGATCCGGCCACAAAACCCCGCAAATGGTGGCGCGCTATAGCCGCCAGAACGGGGAGCATATTCAAGCGGCTATGGATGTGTTGGAAAACCGCAGGCTAACAAGGCGAAAGGGAAATCATTTTCTTGACGTAATTACACCGGAATTACACAGGCAAAAAAACAAAGAAAAAGGGGTTACAGCAATCGCGCTGCAACCCCTTTATATTGGTGCCGGAGGTCGGAATCGAACCGACATGGGCTTGCGCCCGCGGGATTTTGAGTCCCGTGCGTCTACCAGTTTCACCACTCCGGCATGTGCATGATTTTCAGTGGAACCGCACCAACTAATATCCTACTTCCCCTTCTTTTTCAAGAGTTTTTGCGGTCCTGAAAAAGAAGATCAGGTCCGGCAAATGCCGCGAAAGACCTGGCGCAGGGTTTTTTCATCCAGTCGGGCGGCCAGCTGCTGTTCATATTCGTCGATATCCTTGCCGCTTTCCTGCTCATCATCCAGCCAAACAGCATCATCCGCTTGCGGGAGGGGCGGGGCAAAGACAAAATCGGCCGGGTCAACCTCAAGCCTGCTGCTCCGCTTGTTGTTCAACCAGCGATCGCATTCATCATGGCTGCCGATATACAGCAGAAAAAAACAGTCCTGCCGTTTCAGGCAGATCAACCGGTAGCCGCTGCCCAGATCAAACTTGCAACAATTTCGCATCCGCAGCTCGCCATGCTTGGTGAGCTTGATTTTCAGCTCAAGCGAGGTCACGCCCCGGGTTGTCAGGTGGCGGATGATCTCCTCCGCCCGGGCAGCGGCAAGCGCGCCCTTTTTATCGCTTTTTTCAAGCTGCTGCAGCCCCTTGGTAAAAAGAGGGGTCCGGTAAAGACGCATTTCAATTTCGCCCCGCCTGAATTGCCGCGCCGAGTGCGCCGACAATGTCCGGGTGCGCGGGCGACACGACCCTGACCCCGTCAAGTTTCATGGCCAGCATCTTCACCATGCACGGATTCCGGGCAACACCACCGGAAAAGACTATGCATTCGCCGTAACCGACCCTGTTCAACATGCCGACCAGCCGGCTGACCACCGAGAGATGCACAGCCATGGCGATATCCTGCGGCGGCACCCCCCGGTTTTTCATGGAGATCACCTCCGATTCGGCAAAAACCGTGCACATGGAGTTAATCGACGCCTCCGCCGCTGAGCCGAGGGCGGCCGGGCCGAATTCATCCAGGCTATAGCCCAGGGTGGCGGCCATGATTTCCAGAAATCGCCCGGTGCCGGCCGCGCACTTGTCATTCATCTGGAAATTGGTGACCCGTCCCGCTTCATCGAGCGAAATCACCTTGGAATCCTGACCGCCGATATCGACAATGGTCCGGCAATCAGGAAAATAGTGGCGGGCGCCCAGGGCGTGGGCCTTGATTTCAGTGATCATTTCATGGGCAAAATGCTTGTGGGCCAGGTGGCGACCGTAGCCGGTGGCCACCACCCGTACCGGATCAAAGCCGGCGAGCATCTCCAGGGACTGCTTGTGGGGGTCGAAGCTGCTTTCCCGGATCTGATGGCCGATCAGTTCACCATCCTGCCACGCGGCGATTTTCACCGTCCGCGACCCCAGATCAATGCCGACGTACATCCCCTACCCCCTTATCTGCTCGAGAAAGGCCTCGACCCTGGTCTGCAGCTGGCCGACATCTTCCGGGGAATAATCGGTTTCAATGGAAAGATAGGGAATGCCCTCCTGCTGACAGGCCTCCTTGATCCGTATTTCCTCGATATTGTAGGTATGGCAGAACTGCAGGGAGTAGTGAATAATGCCCTGGGCCCCGGACTGCCGGTATTCCTTGATTACCTGGTCGATGCGTTCGTTGTTCGGGGTGAAGCAGGAGCAGTCGATCCGCATGTAGCGGTCGGTCAGCACGTCGAGCTGCTCGGCCATGCTTTTCCGGTCTTCGTCGATGAGATCCTTGAAGTAGCGGGTGCCGATGCAGCTCTCCTCATTGACGATGACGGCTTCCGCCGACTCGACGATATGATGCAGCTTCCAGTTCGGCAGCGCCATGGGCGTGCCGGAGACCATGACGCGAGGGGCATCGGCGGGGAGCACGCCGTGGCCGCTTTTCACCCGGTCGTCCAGTTCGTCGCAGAGCTCATTGACTTTTTCGGCGAAACGGACCGGTTCGTCATAAAAGGCGATCTGTTCGATGAGCAGGGCGTCCTTGCCGCTGATGGGCGCCGGATTATGGCTGCGCAGGCGGGTCAGGCGCTGCAGGGCGAGCCGTTTGCCGTTGATCACCTTAATGGCCCGGGCCAGGTCATCCTCGCTGATCTTTTTGCCGCTGACCTCTTCCACCTTGGCCTTGAAATCCTTCACCTCCTCCAGCCAGAGGGCCTTGTCCCGCTTGTTTTTCATCTGCGGGATCTCCATGACATAGGTGGGCACCAGCCGGTCAAGGATCTCCCAGGTTTTCTTCTTGGCATCACAGGTGGTTTCGCCGTAGACGAAATCCACCGCCTGGAAATAGGGGCAGATCCTGCCCGCTTTGAATCCAAAGGCGGATTTAACCATGGGGCAGATATTGCGCGGCAGGATTTTTTCCGCATCCGGAATCGAGCCTTGCGAGCCGCCGCAGAGGCCGACACAGATGCCGTTTGCCGCCACCACCACCTCTTCGGGAATATAGACGCAGAAGGTGCCGACCACCGGCCTGCCCTCTTTTTTGGCGTCCACCAGTTCCTGCACCCGGCCACCGTGAATTTCGGCGATCATGGTGTCGAAATAGGCCATTTTTCCCGGCCTGTTCCGCTGGGACAGGTACATGGCGGCATAGGCGTTGCCCAGCATCTGCCGCGCCTTGTCGAACCGCTCCACATCCATATCCAATTCTTGCCACAACTCGGGATAGGCCTTGACCTCAAATTCCACCATCGTTTGCTTCCCTCCCACAAAAACCTTTGTCTGATGCGTCTCAGCCGTCCTTCAGGGCGGCTGATTCCATGAACAATTATCAGCACCAAAGATAGCTGATCCCAGAGGGAAGTCAAATTGGTAATATTGATCATGCCGTTATCAGCTATAGGAAAATAGCGCGAAAAAGACAGGGGCGAAAAATTCAGTGACAAGTGAGAAGGAAAAAAATGGTTCTTTGCTGATGGAATTTCAGGTGTTCAGATAAACCTTCTGAAAACGGTAGAAATAATCGACTCCCGACCAGATGGTCAGGAACAGGGCGATATAGAGGAGCACCAGGCCAAGCTGGTGCAGAAAAGGAAGGGGCAGTACCCCCATGGGGAAAACCAGGGTTCCCAGGGCAATGAGCTGCACCAGGCTTTTCCATTTGCCGAGTTTGCTTGCCGCAATAACCAGGCCGGATGAAGCGGCAATGCCGCGCAGACCGGTAACGATCATCTCACGGGAAAGAATAAGAAAAGCGACCCAGGCCGGCATTCTGCCCAGGGGAATCAGCATGATAAGCACCGCCAGCACCAGAACCTTGTCGGCCAGGGGATCCATCAGTTTCCCCAGCACCGACTCCACCTGATATTTCCGGGCGATATAGCCATCGGCCAGGTCGGTGAGGGCGGCGGAAAGGTAGAGGGCAAAACCCACCAGGCTCACCACTTTGCCCGCACCCGGATAAAGAAAAAAGAGGAGAAGCGGCGCGACGAGAAATCTGTAGCCCGTCAGGATGTTTGGCACGTAGGCAATCTGGCTCAATGACTTTTACACCTGTCCGCTTCAACCGCCTCTGCTGAAGGCGGCAACGGTCTGATAACGTTTATAGTGGCGCAAAACTCTTTCCACATAGGCGGTTGTCTCCGGGTAATCGGGAACGGCGCCGTAGTTTTTTACCGCTTCCGGGCCGGCATTGTACGCAGCCAGGGCAAGGGCGATATCCTCTTCAAAAAGATTCAGCATTTTTCGCAGATAACGAGCGCCGCCCCGGATATTCTGCCGGGGATCAAAGGAGTCAAAGACCCGCATGTCCCTCGCCGTGCCGGGCATGAGCTGCATCAATCCCTGGGCACCTTTCGGCGAAACAGCCAGACAGTCAAAATTTGATTCCGCCTTGATGACCGCCTTGATCAGCATGGGATCAAGGCGATAATGTTCACCGACTTCCCGCAAATACCCTTCAAACGCTTGCGGGTCAACATATCGCGGCGTGGGCATGCGCATTTCCCGGGATTTGACCCACTCCACCTTTGCATAACGGCGGTCATTGGGGACATTGGAGAAATGGCGCACTCCCTTCGCGTCGACAAAGGAATACATTTCCGCATGGGCACCAGCGGCCATGGCCGACACGATCAACAGAGCTATGAGGCATGCCTTCAGAAGATTTGTTCCCATCTCGCAATTTCAAAGGGTTATAAAACCATCGAAGCAAATGCATTGCTGTCCGCACGAACCGGAAGTTTCGCTGCAACGAGGCACTTCCCTATTATACTTGCAGAAAATGCGGACGTCAGCTTACTTTTTTCTTTTTTTCCAGTCAGCCAGAAATTTTTCCATGCCGATATCGGTTAACGGATGTTTGGCCAGCTGGGCAATCACACTGTAGGGAATGGTAGCAATATCCGCGCCGATCAAAGCGGCGTCAAGCACATGCACGGGATTGCGGACACTGGCGACAATGACCTCGGTCTGGTAGCCGTAGTTGTCGTAGATGGTCATGATATCACTGACCAGATCCATGCCGGTAAGGGAAATATCATCAAGCCGTCCGACAAAGGGACTGACAAAGGTAGCGCCGGCCTTGGCGGCAAGCAGTGCTTGGGTAGCGGAGAAAACCAGGGTAACGTTGGTCTTGATCCCCTCACCGGTAAAGCGTTTCACCGCCTTGAGCCCCTCGGTTATCATCGGCACCTTGATGACGATATTGGCGTGGAGGGCGGCAAGCTTTCTGCCTTCCTCCAGCATTCCTTCGGCATCGAGACTGATCACCTCGGCGCTGATCGGCCCGTCCACGGTTTCACAGATTTCCTTGAGAATGGCTTCGAACGGTTTTTTTTCTTTGGCGATAAGCGATGGATTGGTGGTAACGCCGTCGACCATTCCCATGTCCACGCCTTTGCGAATCTCATCAATATTGGCGGTATCAATAAAAAATTTCATTGCCTTTCTCCTTTATCCTCTAAAAATGTTTGGCAGCACTTCTCACTGCAGAAATAATATTGTTTGCCGTTTTTGACGGCGCGGATTGCCTGCTTGCTGGGCACATAGGTATGACAGACCGGATCCTCGACCAGGACATCCTCGGTGGGCGCTGATTTGCCGTGGTCCGGCGGGACTTGCGGCTTCTGTTTTTTGGCGCCGAAGAGCAATCGATAGAGAATATATGCCAGAATCGCCAGTATTATGATGCGGACAGGGCTCATTTCCTTTGCCACTCCATCGGCGTCACCCCGCCGGCATCGTCAAGTTCACGCAGCATGGCCGCCGTTGTCCGCCTCAGCAGCGGATGAATTAAGTCCGGCGCGATCTCGGCAAGAGGAGCCAGAACAAAGCGGCGGGCGGCGATGCGCGGATGGGGCAGGACCAGCTCATCCGTCTCCAGCACCAGCTCATCATAAAAAAGCAGGTCCAGATCAACCGTCCTGTCCTTGCCCTTGGCTCGGTCCCGGCCAAACTCAGCCTCAACGGCATGCATCACGGCAAGCAGTTGCAGGGGCGGGAGGGTAGTCTCCAGCACTCCCACCGCATTGGTAAAGAAAAAATTACTTTCCATCTCCACCGGCTCGGTGAGAAAAGGGGAAGAAAGTGCAATGGATCTGCCCCCTTTTGCCCCAAGCATCTTCCAGGCGGCCAGAAGATTTTCCCGGCCGTCTCCAAGATTTGAGCCAAGACCTATGACGGCCCGTGCCAACGCCTACCCCCGCACCGGATTGGACAGAATGCCGATGGCCTCGACCGCGACGCTTACCCGGTCGCCGTTCCGCAGGCGGCCCACGCCGGCCGGGGTGCCGGTGGCGATGACATCGCCGGGCAGCAGGGTCATCACCCTGGAAATAAAACTGATGAGTTCCGCCACCGAGCGGATCATGGAGGAGGTGTTGGCCTCCTGCCGCTTCTCGCTGTTGACAAAACTGCGGATCACAACGTCACCCGGGTTCAGTTCCGTTTCAATGCAGGGGCCAAGGGGGGCAAAGGTATCAAATCCCTTGGAACGGGTAAACTGGACATCCTTTTTCTGCAGATCGCGGGCCGTGACATCGTTACAACAGGTATAGCCGAGAACGCACCGCAACGCCTCGCTTTCACTGATATTTTTTGTACGCCGCCCGATGACCACCGCCAGCTCCCCTTCATAATCGACCTGGGCGCTCATGGCCGGCAGAATGATTTCCTCATCCGGCCCGATCACCGCGGTGGACGGCTTGAGAAACAGGAGCGGCTCCGCCGGAATCTGGAAATCAAGCTCCCTGGCATGGGGCGCATAGTTGATGCCCACCGCCACAATCTTTGACGGCTCGCAGGGGGCGAGCAGCTTCACCTCGCTGCTCCCGACCACCCGGCCGTCCGGCTCAATACCCTCATAGGGAGTTCCCCGCAGCAGACGGATTGCATCACCTTCCAGCAGGCCGTAACGGACGTCTTGGTCAAATCGGCAGCGGACAATCTTCATGATAATGCAGCGCTTTTGACGAAGCGGTTGTAAAACAAATAACACGGCCGGAAAAATGCGCGGAACGGCACTCTTTTCAGTACCCCCTTGAGGGGTATAAGGAGCCGTAACGAGATGAAATAAATGGCCATGTTATTTCGTAACGGCTCCTAAATATCGGTCAGCCCGAGCACATCAAACATGGTATACATGCCGTTTGCCTTCCCGGCCACCCAGGCTGCGGCCACGGCTGCGCCCCGGGCAAAATTATCGCGACTGTGGGCCCGGTGGGTGAGCTCGATCCGCTCACCCGGCCCGGCAAAATAAACCGTGTGCTCACCGACGATATCGCCGGCGCGGATGGTCTGGATACCGATCTCTTCATCCGTGCGCTCGCCGATGATGCCGTTGCGCTCAAAAACGCCGACCTTGGCGAGATCCCGACCCACGCCAAGCGCCGCCATCTCACCGAGCTTGAGCGCGGTGCCGCTGGGAGCGTCCTTTTTCATCCGGTGATGGGCCTCGACAATTTCAATGTCATAGTCATTGCCGAGAATGGCGGCCACCTTCTGGGTCAGCTTGAACAGCACGTTGACCCCCACCGCCATATTGGGCGCCTGGACGATGGGAATCTGCTCCGCATGCCTTTTCAGTTCCGCCAGATTTTCCGGGCTGAGACCGGTTGTGCCGATGACCATCGCCTTTTTGTGTTTGGCGGCAATCTTGGCAAATTCCATGGTGGCGGCATGAAAAGTGAAATCAATGATCACGTCGCATGTGTCAATAATGGATTCAAGACCCGGGGCAATGGTTGCTCCCACCGCGCCGTAACCGCCCACCTCGCCGATATCCTTGCCAACTTCCGGGCTGCCCGCCTGCTCAAAACCCCCGACCAGCGTGAGAGCGCTGTTCTGGGTCACCATGTAGCCTATTCTTTTTCCCATCCGGCCGGCGGCACCGGCCACAATGACTTTTGCCATATTAATTCTCCGTTCTTTAAACCCACCGCTTATAGAATTGTCAGCACAACGGCTCAGATCAATCCCTGCTCTTTCAACACCGCCTGCATTCTGGCCATGGGCTCATCCCCCATTTTCCACAGGGGCTGGCGCGGCAGGCCTGACTTGATTTTCCCCATCAGTTCCAGCGCCTTTTTGGCCGGCACCGGGTTGGTGTCAAAAAACATGGAACCCATGAGGGGAAAGATGCTGTACTGGATTGCGCGGGCCTTGGCCACGTCACCGGCCAGCGCCGCGTTCATCAGGTCCGCCATGTTTTTCGGATCAACATTGGAGGTCACGGAAATAACACCTTTTCCACCCAGCAGCACCAGGGCCATGGCGGTGAAATCATCGCCGGACAAAACGGCGAAATCCTTCGGACAGCGCCGGATCACGTCACAGGCGCGATTCATGTCGCCGGTCGCCTCCTTGATGCCGACGATGTTGTCGACCTCGGCGCAGCGGGCTACGGTGGCAGGCTGCATGTCAATTGCGGTGCGGGACGGCACGTTATAAAGGATCAAGGGAATGTCCACCGCCTCGGCCACGGTCTTGAAATGCTGGTACAATCCTTCCTGGGAAGGCTTGTTATAGTACGGGGTGATCACCAGCGCACCGTCGGCACCCGCCTCTTTGGCGTGTTTGGTCAACTCGATGGTTTCCGAGGTGGAGTTCGAACCGGTGCCGGCCAGCACCGGCACGCGACCGTTCACCGTGGCGATGGTCAGTTCCACCACCCGGCGGTGCTCATCGTGGCTCAGGGTGGCGGATTCGCCGGTGGTGCCGCAGGGGACGATGCCGTGGGTGCCGTTGCCGATCTGAAATTCGATAAGATCCTTCAAGCCCTGCTCATCAATTTTCCCGTCAACAAAAGGGGTGACAATGGCGACAAAAGCTCCTTGAAACTGTGTCATATTTTCCTCCTTCTCATCCTCTATAAAAAAATTTTGTTATTCTTTATTATGCAATTGCCTCGGCATGCAGCAGGCCGTCATATATGAAATGGGCCGGCCCTTCCAGACAGACCCCGGAAAAGCCGCCTCCATCCACAAGCACAAAGTGAATGATCAGTTTTTCGCCGCCGGAAGTGGTCACCGTGACCGGCGCCGTGACCTTTCCGAGGAGCCCGGCGATGATGGCCGATGCCACCGCCCCGGTGCCGCAGGCCATGGTTTCATCCTCAACCCCTCGTTCATAGGTCCGCACATGGAGCCGGTCCGGTCCCAGCACCTCGACGAAATTGGCATTGGTGCCGGCGGGCTGGAAAAGTTCATGAAATCGAATGGCTGCGCCCCAGTTTTTTACCGGTGTGTCCTGATTGGCGTCAACAAAACAGACGGCATGGGGAACGCCGGTATTGAGAAAATGCACCGTGCGGGCCATGCCGTCCAGTTCCACCCGCTGATCCAGGGCAAGATTTGTCGGCGGTGTCATTTCCAGTTTGACGCTGCTGCCCGTCACCTCGGCCCGGATCTCGCCGGCAATGGTGAGAAAACGCATCTTTTCCGGCGCAATGCCTTTGCCGTGGGCAAAGCGGGCGGCGCAGCGGGCGCCGTTGCCGCACATCTCCGCCTCGCTGCCGTCGGCATTATAAAAATGCCAGCGGAAATCGGCCTGATCGGAATTTTCTATAAGGATCAGCCCGTCAGCGCCCACGGAAAATTTATGACGGCACACCGCCTTGGCAAAAATCCCCATGGCCTCTTTGGTAAGGAAGGGTTTTCGGTGATCAATGACGATAAAGTCATTGCCCGTGCCGCTCATCTTGGTAAATTCAATTGGGAAATTCATCTGTTCTTCAATCATTTGGCATCAGGCGGGAATCGTCTCGCCCTCAATAAGGGATTCGTAACTCTCCCGCTTGCGGATAACGTGGAAGGTGTCGCCTTTGACCAGCACCTCCGCTACCCGCGGCCTGGAGTTGTAATTGGAAGACATGGAAAAGCCGTAAGCCCCGGCGCTCATCACCGCCAAGAGGTCGCCGCTTTCGGCAACGGCAATTGCTTTGCCGCGGGCCAGAAAATCACCGGTTTCACAAATGGGACCCACCACATCGACAACTTCCTTTGCCTCTCCCCGCCGCACTACCGGCTGGATGGCGTGGTAGGCGTCATAGAGACTGGGGCGGGCCAGATCATTCATGCCGGCATCGACAATGACGAATTTTTTGCCGCCTTGCTTGGTATACAGCACCTTGGTCACCAGAATGCCGGCATTCCCGACCAGAACCCGGCCCGGCTCGAGAATCAGGGTACAGTCCAGCCCCCCCATCTCCCGCTCCAGTGCTTCGGCATAGGCAGCGGGCAAAGGAGGGGCCTCTTCATTGTAACGGATTCCCACCCCGCCGCCGAGGTCCAGATACGATATGCCGATGCCCGCTTCCCGCAGCCGTCCGACAAAACCTCTCACCTTGACCAGCGACTCGACAAAGGGGGAAACATCGGTGAGCTGCGAGCCGATGTGGCAGCTGACGCCGACAATACGGATATTGGCCATCTCCCGCGCCGCCAGATAGGAGTCCAGGGCATCGTTAATGGGAATGCCGAACTTGTTTTTGGCCAGGCCGGTGGAGATGTAGGCATGGGTTTTGGGATCGACATCCGGATTGACCCGGAAGGAAACCTGGGCCGTTACCCCCATGGATGCCGCCACCTGCTGCAGTGCCTCAAGTTCCTGATGGGACTCGACATTGAGCATGAGAATGCCGGAGCTGAGGGCAAGACGCATTTCTTCTTCGGTTTTTCCCACCCCGGAGTAGACGATCCTGCCGGGATCGATTCCGGCCTTGAGCGCCCGGAAAAGCTCGCCGCCCGAGACGATATCAGCGCCGCCGCCAAGCTTTGCAAAAAGGTTGAGGATCGCGATATTGGAGCACGACTTGACGGCGAAACAGGTAATGTGCGGCACGGAAAAGGCGCCGTCAAAGGCATTGAAATGGCGGGTCAGGGTTTCCGCGCTGTAGAGGTAAAACGGTGTTCCCACCCGGGCGGCAATATCCGCCACTGCCACCTCTTCACAAAAAAGGGCATTGTCTCTGTAATGAAAATGGTTCATTTTTTTCTTTCTTGGTTGATCTTAAAAACTTGGCCGCGCCTTGCGGCGAAATTCTATGTCCCGTGAAAAAACACTTTCGTTGGGAGGAACGGCGGCGTCAAAGGCGGTCACGGCGTAAAAAAATGTTTCCTCTCCCTCCGGCAGGGTGGTATCGGTGAAGGAAAAGGAACTCCTGCCGGTTTCACCCACCAGCACATACTCTTTTTCGCCCGCCGGGCGGCGGTAAATTCGGTAACCGGCGACATCACGAACCTCGGTGCTTTCCCAGAGGATGGTCACCCCGTCGTGTCCCGCGGCCACGGTAAATTTGTGGGGAGGCGCCGGGGGCGTCAAATCCCGCGGCATGCCGGCAATAATTTCACTGGCTTCGCCCGGCAGCACACTGCCGTCGGCAATGACAACCGCCCGTACCTGATAGAAATATTTTTTGTTGATTGTCACTTCCGAATCGATCCGGGAAAGTTCGGCACGGGGTTCGCCCAATTTTTCAAAGGTCGTGCCATCGTCGCTGCGGTACAGCTGATAGGCAACCGGCAGGTCGGGCACAGTGCCGTCAAGCCGGGTTCGGACAGGTTGCCAGCTGACGGTCAGTCCCTCATCGGCAACATCAATCTTCAGGCCGACCGGAGCGACAAGCGGGCTTTCCCACGGAAAGGAAACCCGGTTTGAATCACGACTGACAATCTTCCAGCCGCCTTGGGAAAGCACCTTGTAATTATAGTAGTGACGGTTTTTTAAATCCGTGTCGCGATAGGTGAGCTTCGACCCCGGTTTCACCCCCTCGCCGCTCATGGGAATAAGCAAAGGATACTGAATCGGGCAATCCGCGCAGAAACTGGCGAAAGAAACCTCGCTTTTCATGATGGCGAACGTCCTGATATCCTCAATGCGCGAACCGTCTTCCGCCCGGACAGGACAGGTCCAGCTCAGGGTGGCGCCCTTGTCGTCAAGGACACACTGCAAATCCGCAATGGGAAGCGGAACCACCGCCTGGGGAGGAACAACCGGAGTTTTGCGGCCGCAGCCGGTCATGACCAGCAGCAACAAACAGCAGATCCCTATGGCAAAGCCGCGCCGCATCATGCATCAATCCCCAGTTCTTTTTCCGCCAGGGCCAGGGCCTCGCGCACCCGGCTGATGGAGGTGCCGCCCATGGAGCGGCGGCTGTCGACAGAACCCTTCACCGACAGAACATGAAAAACATCCTCTTCAATCACCTCGGAGAACTGTTGCAGCTCATCCAGGGACAGATCGATCAGTTCCTTCTTCTGCTTGACGCAATAGGCAACGGTCCGGCCGACAATGGCATGGGCCTGCCGGAACGGAATATTTTTCACAACCAGGTAATCGGCCAGATCGGTCGCGGTCATGAAGCCGGTTTTGGTGGCATCTTCCAGCCGGGCGGTATTGAACTTCATGTTGGCGAGCAGTTCGGCGGTAATGGCCAATTCCCGGGAAACCGTGTCGAGCGTGTCGAAAACAGGTTCCTTGTCCTCCTGCAGATCGCGGTTATAGGTCAGCGGCAACCCCTTCAACATGGTAATCAGCGATATCAGATTGCCCACCACCCGACCGCTTTTGCCGCGGATCAGTTCGGGAATATCGGGGTTCTTCTTCTGGGGCATGATGCTGCTGCCGGTGCAGAAGCTGTCGGCCAGTTCGACAAAGCGGAATTCATCGGTGGACCAAAGAACAAGTTCCTCGGCCAGACGGCTCAGGTGGAGCTGAATCAGGGTACAGGCGGAAACAAACTCCACGGCAAAGTCGCGATCGCCCACCGTGTCCATGCTGTTGGCCGTGACCTTGGGAAAACCGAGCTCACGGGCGACAAATTCCCGGTCAATGGGCAGCCCGGTACCGGCCAAAGCGGCCGCGCCAAGGGGCAACACATTGATTCTTTTCGCGCAGTCAAGCAGCCGCTCCCGGTCACGACCGAACATTTCATAATAGGCCAGCATGTGATGGGAAATAAGCACCGGCTGGGCTCGCTGCAGATGGGTATACCCCGGCATCACGGCGCCCAGGTAGCGTCGGGCAAGACGGACAAAGGAGGCGCGCACGTCGCCGAGCAGCGCAACCAGTCGGTCCGTTTCTTCGCGCAGATAAAGGCGAAGGTCAAGATTGATCTGGTCATTCCTGCTGCGGGCGGTGTGCAGTTTTGCCCCGGCCGGGCCCACCTTATCCACCAGAACCTTCTCGATATTCATATGAATATCCTCAAGTTCCGGTTTGAATGCAAAGACGCCCTGCTCGATTTCCCGTTCAATCTCAAGGAGCCCGACCCGAATCCGCTCTCCTTCTTCGGCGGAGATCAGTCCCTGCCGGACCAGCATCTTGGCGTGGGCCAGACTGCCGGCGATATCCTGTTTGTAGAGCCTGCAGTCATAATGGATGGAGGCGGTGAAGGCCTCCACCGAGGCAGCGGTTTTTTCGGCAAAACGGCCGCCCCACAGTTTCGTTTCGTTTGACATTTTCGTCTTACTGGTCCGGTTAGTCTTATTGGTCTGACTGGTCCTGCTGGTCCTGCTGGTCTTGCTGGTCCTGCTTCGTTCGATTATTTCGACCAACAGACAAGTCCGACCAGTTAGACCAGTTGGACCAGTCCGACCAATCAGATTTTTCGTAAAGCCTGCATGGTCATGCGCAAGGCATTGAGGCGGATGAAGCCACCGGCGTCGGACTGGGTATACACCTCATCCTCTTCAAAGGTGGCGAAACTCGCCTGGTAAAGAGACTGGTCTGATTTCCGTCCCACCGGCATGCAATTGCCCTTGTAGAGTTTCAGGCGCACCACGCCGTTTACCGTTTCCTGGGTGGCGTCCATGGTCTTCTGCAGCAGCTTCATCTCCGGCGAGAACCAAAAGCCGTTGTAAATCAGCTCGGAATAGCGCGGCACCAGACTGTCGCGGATTTTCATCACTTCCCGGTCAAGGGTGATGGTTTCCAGATCGCGGTGGGCGATACGCAGGATGGTGCCGCCCGGTGTTTCATAAACACCGCGCGATTTCATGCCGACAAAACGGTTTTCCACCATATCCAGACGGCCGATGCCGTTCATGCCGCCCAGTTCATTCAGCCGAGCAAGCATGGCGGCAGGGGCCAGCGTCTCACCGTTGATTGCCACCGGATTGCCGCCGGCAAAGGCAAGTTCGATATAGGTCGGTTTTTCCGGCGCCTTGTCGAGTGAACGGGTCAGTTTGAACATGGACTCTTCCGGCTCGTTCCAGGGATCCTCGAGAATGCCGCCCTCAAAGCTGATATGCAGGAGGTTTTCGTCGGAACTGTATGGTTTTTCCTTGGTCACCGGGATGGGAATGCCGTGTTTTTCCGCGTAGGCCATGAGCTTGGTGCGGGAATTGAGCTTCCAGATGCGCCAGGGGGCAATGATGGAGAGTTTCGGAGCCAGCCCCAGATAGGCCATTTCAAAACGAACCTGATCGTTGCCCTTGCCGGTGGCGCCATGGCTCACCGCATCGGCGCCCTCTTCCAGGGCAATCCGCACCTGTTCTTTCGCGATCACCGGCCGCGCCAGCGAGGTGCCAAGCAGATAGGAGCCCTCGTAAATGGCATTGGCCCGGAAGGCGGGAAAGACATAATCCCGGACAAATTCTTCCTTCAGGTCGGAAACAATCACCTTTTCCGCGCCGGTTGCCAACCCCTTGGCCCGCACCTTGTCCCAGTCTTCTTCCTGACCGATGTCAGCGGCATAGGCCACCACCGGACACTGATACTCCTCCTTCAGCCATTTGAGGATTACCGAGGTGTCAAGACCACCGGAGTAGGCCAGCACTATTTTTTTAACCTCACCTGCCATAAAAAGCTCCTTTACGCCGTGCAAAAAAAACGAGAACCCAGCAATGCTGTTAACGGCAAGGGTGCCGTAACGAAATGAAAGGAAATGATTGTTTCGTAACAGCCCTTAACCTGCTGCCAGGATATGTTGTTCCAGAATCGCCTTGTGAATGTGCATCTTGTTTTCCGCCTGGTCGAAAGCGCAGCACTGGGGTCCCTCCAGCACCTCGTCGGTGATTTCTTCACCGCGATGCGCGGGCAGGCAGTGCAGCACCGTGGCGTCCGGTTTGGCGGCGGCCAACAGTTTGCCGTTCACCTGGTAGGGCTGAAAAACGGCAATGCGTTCATTCTGCTCTTCCTCCTGGCCCATGCTGGCCCACACATCGCAGTTGATGATGTCGGCATCCCGCACCGCCTCAAAGGGATCGCGCACCACGACAATGGGTTTTTTCGCTCCCCGCACCGCGGCGGCGAGGACAGCCGGATCAGGGTCATAGCCTGCCGGACAGGCCAGCGTCAGCTCAAATCCCATGCGCCCGGCCGCCTGAATCCAACTGTTGGCCATATTGTTGCCGTCACCGACCCAGGCTATTTTCAGCCCGCTGATCTCGCCTTTCACCTCTTCCACCGTCATGATATCGCTTAAAATCTGGCAGGGATGGAAAAGATCGGTCAAGGCGTTAATCACCGGCACCGCGGCATAGCGGCCCAGCTCCTCCACCACCTCCTGGCCGAAGGTGCGCACCACAATGCAGTGCACATAACGAGACATGACGCGGGCCATGTCTTTCAACGGCTCATTGCGGGCCAGCTGGGTGTCACGGCCGGAGAGATAAATGACCTGGCCGCCCAGGCCGTACATGGCCGACTCGAATGATACCCGGGTGCGGGTCGAGGGTTTTTCGAAAATCATGCCGATAACCTTGCCGGCAAGCCGGCTGTGGCCGATGCCCTGTCGGGACTCCTCTTTCAGCTTCAACGCCCGCTTTATGTAGGAGTAGAGTTGTTCCTTATCGAAATCACCTAAGCTCAGAAGATGCTTTGCCATGAATCTCACGCTCATTATATGAACCAGAGAGCCCACAGGTTTGCCGGAGAGACACACCTGGTGCTCTGTCGACTCTGTGGGCTCAAAGGCTCGTTTGCTGGTTGTCGAGTTGCTTCGGCCTCTTTCCCCGAGGCTTTATAAAAGAACCAAACAGTAACAAATACAAAAAAACAACATCTTTGGGAAGTTTTTTTTCCGCTTTCAGAAGCCGGCCAGAACTTCCCGCAGCCGACTGACCATGCTCTCCACCCCAGCCTCATCGACAATCAGCGGCGGAATAAAACGCAGGGCAACTCCACCGGCAAAATTGGCCAGCACACCCTTATCAAACAGCCTTTTCACTATTTCAGCCCCCAGCGATGCGCCCTTTTCGGTCAGCACCAGGCCCTGAATCAGGCCAAGTCCCCGCACCTCGCTCGCCAGCCCGGGAAACTCATCAACCAATGTCCGCAGGCGGCCTTGCAGGTATTCGCCCTTTTTCCCGACAGCGGCGAGAAACCCCTCAGCCAGCATAATTTTCAGCACCGCCACCGCCGCCGCGCAGGCCACGGGATTGCCGCCGAAAGTGGAGGCATGGTCGCCGGGCGAAAATGAGGCGGCCACCTCTTCCCGGGCCAGCATGGCGCCGATGGGCAGTCCGTTGCCCAGGGCCTTGGCCAGGGTCATGATGTCCGGCTCAACGCCGAACTGTTCATAGGCAAAAAGAGTGCCGGTTCTGCCCATGCCCACCTGCACTTCATCAAACAGAAGGACAAGGTTGTGCTTGTCGCACAGCGTTCTGATGCCCCGCAGATATTCTTTCGGCAGCGGTCGCACCCCGCCCTCTCCCTGCAGCGGTTCACAGAGGATGCCGCAGGTTTTGGGAGAAATCATCTTCTCCAGGGCAGCGAGATCCCCAAAGGGGGCATGGACAAATCCCTCGGGCAGCGGCTCGAAACCCTTGTGAAATTTTTCCTGACCGGTGGCGGCAACCGTGGCCAGGGTCCGGCCGTGAAAGGAGCCCTGCAGCGAAATGATCTCATAACGACCGGGGCCGCCATGCTTTCGCGCCAGCTTGATCGCCGCCTCATTCACCTCGGCCCCGCTGTTGGCCAGGAAAATCCGGTCGGCAAAGCTGTTTGCCACCAGCAGTTCGGCCAGTTCCGTCTGCGGCGCGGTATAAAAGAGGTTGGAGACATGCACCAGTTTTCCGGCCTGGGCAACAATGGCCGCCGTCACGTCAGGGTGGCAATGGCCCAGACCGCACACCGCGATGCCGGACAAAAAATCCAGATACTCCCTGCCGCTTTCGTCTTTCAGCAGGTACCCCCTGCCTTCCACCATCACAGCGGGAAAGCGCCCGTAGGTATTCATAAAAAGGCTGTCGCTTTTTTCCATAATACTTTTCATGCCGTCATCCTCTAGCGTACGATCTCGGTACCGATTCCCTCGCGGGTGAACATCTCAAGCAAAATTGCGTGTTTCAGGCGGCCGTCAATGATATGGGCCTTGCCCACGCCGTTGGCCAGGGCATCCTGACAGCATTTGATTTTGGGAATCATGCCGCCCGCCGCCACTCCGGAGGAGATCATCTGATCCGCCTCGCCGCTGCTCATCGAGGCAACCAGCTTGCCCTCCTCATCCAGCACGCCCTCGACATCGGTGAGCAGGATGAGCTTTTCCGCCCGCAGCCGGGAGGCCACCGCGCCGGCCACCAGGTCGGCGTTGATATTATAGGAACAGCCGTCCTCGCCCACGCCGACCGGAGCAATAACCGGAATAAAATCCTCCCGGTCAAGGGCGATCAACACCTCGGGATTGACCTGGGTGACGGCCCCCACCCGGCCGAGATCGATCAGTTCCGGCGGGGCATTTTCCGCCTGGCTTTTCATGATGGTCATCTTTTTCGCCTTGACCAGATCGCCGTCACGGCCGGACAGGCCGATGGCCTTGCCCCCGTGAAAATTGATAAGACCGACGATCTCCTTGTTGACCTTGCCCACCAGCACCATCTCCACCACATCCATGGTCTCGCCGTCGGTGACCCGCATGCCCTGAACGTAGCTCGACTGGATATTCATCTTCTTGAGAAACATGTTGATCTGCGGCCCGCCGCCGTGCACCACCACCGGGTTGATACCGATATATTTCATCAAAATAATGTCAAGGGCGAAATTCTTTTTCAGCTCCTCATCCACCATGGCATGGCCGCCATACTTGATGACAATGGTCTTTCCATAAAATTCCTTGATATAAGGAAGTGACTCGATAAGAATTTCCGCTTTTTCTATTCCTTTTTCCATAAACGAAATCATCCTGCTGGGGTTAGAGGGAATGACAAATGAATTTGTTTACCGCAAAGATTCCCGCGAAGCAAAGGAAAAGAACGCAAACAAGCAGATATTTGCAATTTCAGCGCCTTGAAGTTTTCCTTTCTTTACATTCTTCATTTCAACCATTATTATTCGGGCATGAACAAACGCATGACCACAAAAACCGACATAGCAAAATCACCGGAGGGATGCCACGCGGTGCTTTGCCGCGCAAAGCACTTTCCCCTTGCATCCGCAGACATATTGACGAACAGCAGGCAGCCGCGATAAATCTTTTCATGCCAATGCACAAAATATTCCTTCTTTTCACCGCCGCCCTTTTCCTGCTGCCTCCGTCAATCGTCACCGGCGCGGACAACCTGGACTCCAAGGCCCCGATTCATGTCGAGGCGGACCGCATGGTTTCCAAACAGCAGGAAAACGCCATCATCTTCACCGGCGACGTGGAGGCTAAACAGGGCGACCTGATCATCTATTCCGATGAAATGACCGTCCACCATGAGACCCAGTCCGGCGACGGCAAAACCGGTAAAGAAAAGACCGGCTCCCAGCAAATCAAAAAGCTCTTTGCCAAGGGCAATGTCAAAATTGTCCAGGAAGGCCTGGTGGCCACCGGCGACCAGATGGAATTCTTTGCCGAGGAACGCAAGGTGCTGTTGACCGGCAACACCAAAGTCTGGCAGGACAACAACCTGGTCACCGGCGAGAAAATTCTTCTTGATCTCAATACGGAGACAACGGTTATTGAACCGGCCAAAGAAGGCGGCGGCCGGGTGAAGGCGTTTTTTTACCCGGATGAAAAGAAGTGATGTCGACTCTCGAAGCGCGGGACATCGTGAAAACCTACCGGAAGCGAAAGGTGGTCGACGGCATCTGCCTGCAGGTGGATACCGGCAGGGTGATCGGCATGCTGGGCCCGAACGGAGCGGGGAAAACCACCTCGTTTTACACCATTGCCGGCTTTATCCGGCCTGACTCCGGCCGAATTTTGCTGGACGGCAAGGACATAACAACACTCCCCATTCACAAAAGGGCGCTCAACGGCATTTCCTATCTGGCCCAGGAACCGTCAATTTTCAAGAAGCTGACGGTGGAGGAAAATGTCCGCATTATCCTGGAGCCGCTCGGCATACCGCGCCAGGAAATAAAACAGCGCATCAGCCGACTGATGGAAGAACTGAAAATCGGCTATCTGGCCAAAAACAGAGGTCACAGCCTGTCCGGGGGAGAACGCCGCCGGGTGGAAATCATGCGGGCACTGGCGACGAATCCACGTTTTATCCTGCTTGATGAACCCTTTGCCGGCATCGATCCCCTGTCGGTGGCGGACCTGCAGGTGATCATCAGGGAATTGAAGGAAAAAGGGCTGGGAGTGCTGATCTCCGACCACAATGTGCGTGAAACGCTTGCCGTCTGTGATTTCGCTTATATAGTGAGCAACGGGCGGACATTGACCAGCGGCGCCGCTGAAGAAATCGTTAATTGCGAAGAGGCGCGGCGAATGTACCTTGGCCGGAACTTTGTAATGTGATAGAAAAAGAAGAGAGTCTCATCGCAGAGAGAAAGCAACTTCATTTTGAGCGGCGGCCTTGGGCAGCCACGAAATACAACATCGGGAACAAATTCAAAAAATGTCATTTCTTGAATTAAAGCAGCATCTTAAACTGACTCAGCAACTGGTGATGACTCCCCAGCTGCAGCAGGCAATCAAGTTGCTTCAACTTTCCCGCCTGGAACTGGTGGATACCATCCAGCACGAGATTGAACAAAATCCCCTGTTGGAAGAGGAACTCCCCGGCAACATGCCGGAAGGTGAATCCGGCCAGGGAATGGAGACAGCGCCCGAGGTCAACATCGGCGCCCTGACTGAAAGGACAACCGAGGTCAACATCGGAGAAAATCCTTCCACCCTGGGCGAAATAGACTGGTCCGATTACTTCAATGAATACGAAAGCGGCGGCGCTTACAAACCGCGGGAAAGCCCCGGCGAAGAGCAGCCTTCCCGTTTTGACATCCTCACCCAGAAGCCCGACCTGCACAGCCACCTGAGCTGGCAGCTCAATCTTTCCGACATCACGGAAGAAGAAAAAGAAGTCGGTATGTATGTGCTGGGCAATCTCGACCAGGACGGATTCCTCAAGGTCACGAACGAGGAGATCATGGAAGCCACCGGCTGCGATGCGGCCATGGCTGAAAAAATGGTTGCCCAAATCCAGGACATGGACCCTTCCGGAGTCGGCGCCCGCAATGTCAAGGAATCCCTGCTCCTGCAGCTTACACGCCTTAACCTGGCCGATTCCCTGCCGACAAAAATCGTCCAGGACCATCTCCACTTTCTGGAAACAAAAAATTACAGCGCCATCAGCAAGGCAACCAGGCATTCCATAAATGACGTGATCAGCGCCGTAAAAATCATTGTCGGCCTGGACCCGCATCCGGGCCGGGTTTACTCGGACGAATCACCTCATTACATCCTGCCGGATGTCTTTATTCAGAAAGTGGATGACGAATATGTCATCATATTAAATGACGAAGGACTTCCCCGGCTGAAAATCAGCAGCTATTACAAGGAAATCCTCAAGGAAAAGAAGGGGCAACAGGATGCCACCAAGGATTATATCCAGGAAAAACTGAAATCCGCAGCCTGGCTGATCAAAAGCATCCACCAGCGCCAGCGCACCATATACAAGGTGGTGGAGAGCATCCTGAAATTCCAGTACGATTTCTTTGAAAAAGGCGTTGCCTATCTCAAACCCCTTGTTCTCCGCGATGTGGCGGAAGACATAGAGATGCATGAATCCACCATCAGTCGGGTCACCACCAACAAATACGTTCATACGCCCCAGGGGACATTTGAACTGAAATACTTTTTCACCTCCTCCATTGAACGCAAAGACGGCGGCGACGCCCTTTCCTCGGAAAGCATCAAGGAACGTATCCGCCAGATTATCTCCACGGAAAAGCCGGATAAACCCATGAGCGATCTCGCTATTTCGGAAATTTTCCAGAAAGATGACATCCAGCTCGCCCGACGGACAGTGGCAAAATATCGGGAGCAGCTCGGTATTCTTTCCTCCAAATTCCGAAAACGCCCAAAAATGAACTAAAACGGCCCTCCACCGTGCTCCACACTCTGACCGCAGACAGAATAGCATCATCCCTGCAGGCTACCGGCAAAAAGGATGTCCTGCAGGAACTCGCGTCGCTGATGCATGCAGCCTGCCCATCCTGCGGCACGGAGGAAGACATCTTTGCTGTTTTATCGGAACGGGAACAGATCGGTTCAACCGCCTTCGGTGAAGGGGTGGCGATCCCGCACGGCAAAATTGAAAAACTTGAACGGATCGAAATTTTATTCGGCCGCAGCATCAGGGGCATCCCCTTTGCCGCCGTCGACAACAAGCCGGTCCACCTTTTTTTCATGCTGCTCGCCCCGGCGGAATCCTCCGGCCCTTACCTGAAAACCCTGGCCATGCTGGCTCGTTTTTTAAAAAGCTCACATATCCGCTCGCAACTGCTTCATGCTGAAACCAGCGAAGAAATTGCACAAATTTTCGCATCCGCCCGTGAATTCCGATAAGCTGCAGGTCATCATCATCACCGGTCTTGCCGGGGCCGGGAAAAGTACCGCCTCAAACGCCCTTGAGGACATGGGCTTTTACGCCATTGACAATCTGCCGGTTTTTCTTCTCGAGCCACTGCTGACCCAGACCGCCGCCGGAAAACTGCCGCACAAAAAACTCGCCCTGGTCATGGACTGCCGGGATCCGGCCTTCTTCTCCTCATTTGCACCGGTTGTCTCGCACCTCAAAAACACCATCGAGCTTGACATCCTTTTCCTCGACTCCGCCGAGGACGCGCTTTTGCGCAGATTCAATCAGCTCAGACGCCAGCACCCCCTGGCGACCGACTGCACCATCAGGGAAGCGATCAGCCGAGAAAAAGAACGGCTGTCTGAACTGCAAAAACTGGCAACCCGGGTTATCGACACCACCTCCCTGACACCGACCGACCTGGCACGACAGCTGCGCAGCCTTTATGCCGGCGGTGACTCAAACCAGCGCCTGGCGGTCAATCTCATCTCTTTCGGGTTCAAGCATGGCGGCCCGCCCTCGGAAACGGAACTCCTCTGGGACGTTCGCTTTCTTCCCAATCCCTATTGGGTGCCTGAACTGAAGCCCCATACCGGCCTGGAGCAGGAAGTCGCGGATTTCGTCCTGCAAAACGAGACAAGCAGCCGTTTTTTTTCCCTGCTGCAACCGCTGCTGGCCTTCCTCATCCCCGAATATATAAAGGGGGGCAAAACCCAGCTCACCATCGCCATCGGCTGTACCGGCGGCAAACACCGCTCAGTTGCGGTGACGGAAAAAGTTAAAGAATTGCTTTTGCGGCAGGACGTCAAACTTTTTATTACCCACCGGGATATCGACAAGGCCTGAAAGTTCCGTCGGCGAGTTTCCACACCTCGCGACAAAAATATTCCTCCCCGCACCCTGCCCTCGGCAACAAAAAAATGCAGCGTTATTCCTTTTCTCTTCCGGTAAAAACACTTGCGAACCATTTAGGCTTCAGGGTAAGGTGACTGGCGATTCCATCCACTAGAAGGCGATTTACATGAAGGTATGATTTTTTCCGGCAGCGAGCAACATCGCACTTTCCATTTTACCCAGGATTTTTCTGGTAATTTTTCAGGATACCGACCATGAATAGAAATCCCATTTTTTTTCCCATCATCGTCTCATTCATTGCCCTGCTTCTTTTTTGCGGAGAAATTTCGGCCCAGGAAGTATCGAAAAAATCGATTGCCCTGCTGCCTGTCCAGAGCAGCGGCAGCAAAGATATTTCTTATCTGCAGACGGGTATCCGCAGCATGCTGGCAAGCCGCCTTGCGGCTGAAGCGGGAGTGACTGTTGTTGATCTGCCCCGAGTTGACCAGGCGGCCGCGGCCGCCGGACAGACAAGCGAAGCCGAGCGGGCCGCCAAAACAGGCAGCGCCCTGCAGGCCGATTTCGCCCTTGCCTGCACCCTGACCGCCATCGGCAACAGCTTGAGCCTTGATGCAAAACTCTATCCGGTGAGCAGCCAGGGACAGATTGAAACTTTTTATGCGTCCGCGGCAAGCGAAAACGAAATCATCGGCGCAGTGGACAGTCTGGCCTGGGACATTGCCGAAAAATCCTTCGGCAAACAGCGTCCCGTGCCCAAATTCGCCCAGCAGGCCCAGATGCAGCAACCCGTTGCCGCCCAGCCGGGCGAACAACCCATGCTTGCTCCAGCCCTGCCCACCGGCCAGCCACAAGGCGAGAACCCCGCCTATATGACGGCCCACCCGGATCGCCAGTTCATGGGCAGCCATGGCGGCATGAACCCGGCGCCGATCATGTTTCCCACCGCCATTAACGGCCCCTTCGGATTCACCAAAACCCAGAATCTCAATTTTTCCATGCAGGCGCTTGACGTCGGTGATATTGACGGAGACGGGCAGCTTGATGTGGCAATTGCTGAAAAAAACAAGGTCACGGTTTATCATCTGGTCAACAACCGACTGGTGCCGTTCGGCGAAATCACCACCCTCTCCCGCAACAAGATCATTGCCCTTAACCTTGCGGATATCAACGGCAACGGCAAGGCGGAAATCTACGTCACAGGGGTTGACTGGATCACTCCGGACTCCCTGGGGGCTGAATGGCAGGACAAGGACTTCACCTATCTTTTCAAAAATGAACGCTGGTATGTCCGGCCGCTTTATGTTCCAGGACCAGGTCTTGTCCTTGCCGGGCAACGACCGGCCATGGATGCGGCATTTGCCCCAGGCATTTATCAGATCAGAGTGACGGAGTCCATCCTCCAGCAGGAAGAAAAGCTACCGGTTCCCGATTCCATCACCATTTACGACTTTTCCATGGCTGACCTTGACGGCGACGGCAAAATCGAGATCATCGCCCTTGACGACTCCGATAAGCTGCTGGTCATGCAAAGCGGCGGCAAACAGATTTGGAAAAGCGATGAAAGCTTTGGCGGCACCCTGAGCTATGTGGGGGGTGATGACCCTCGGGCGCAGAGCAACAAGGACATCCACGACACCAGGACGAAAGACCGCAGGTATATTCACTCCCGTATTATTATTGATGATATCAACAACGACAACCAGCCGGATATCATCATCAACAAAAACCTGTCAACCGCCTCCAAGGTGCTGAAGAATCTGAAAAATTACCCGACCGGCGAAATGCATGCCCTGGCCTGGAACGGTATCGGGCTCACCGAGCTCTGGAGAACGCGCAAGATCGACGGCTATGTTTCCTCCTATCAGTTTATTCACGATAAGGAAAAAGAAGGACCGGCCACCCTCTTTGTCGGCGTTGTCATGAACAGCGGCTGGAGTGACGTTTTTGCCGCCAAAGACAGCACCGTGTTGATCTACCCCCTTGATCTTGCGAAAATGCAGCAGCAAATGGAAGCCGTACCCCAGGGATATCAGTATATGGGCCAGTAAGGATGATCCCCGGACATCCGCATCTGCTGCCTTCTTTACGCAAGGGTGTCCAGGCCGCATTTCTGCTTTTCTGCCTCTTTATCGGCTACCGTTTTTACTCTTTTTTTCTCTGGGCCACCGCCGGTGCGGATTACACCCCAAGGCCTCCATCCGTGGAGGCCTTTTTGCCCATTGCCGCGCTCATGAGCCTCAAGCAGCTCCTGGTGACCGGCATATACGACCCCATCCATCCAGCCGGTCTGACCATTTTCCTTGCCGCCCTTGTCGTGGCCTTTTTCTTCCGCAAAGGCTTCTGCGGCTGGATCTGTCCCATCGGCTGCTGCTCGGAACTTTTCCATGCCGGGGGCAGCCGACTGCTTGCACGCTTCGGCAAAACCAGCAAAAAATCCGGTTGGTCGCCGCCGCGCCTGGTTGATTCTCTTCTCCCGGTTTTCAAATATCTGCTGCTTCTTTTTTTCTTTTACGCCATTATCTGGAAAATGGATATCATCACCCTGCAGAGATTCAGCCGCTCGCCCTACAGCCTGTCGGCAGATGCCCGCATGCTCCACTTTTTTCTTCAGCCTTCGCAACTTGCCGCAACCCTGCTTGCCGTTCTTGCTTTTGTCTCGTTTTTCTGGAGGAATTTCTGGTGCCGCTATCTTTGTCCTTACGGAGCGCTGCTCGGACTGCTTGCCGTCCCCTCTCCCCTGCTTGTCAGGCGTAATCCCGCCACCTGCATTGATTGCAAACAATGCGAGGCCGTTTGCCCCGGCGCAATCAAGGTGACGGACAAAACAACAATCCGCACCCCCGAATGCATCGGCTGCCTTGAATGCATTGCCGCCTGCCCGCAAAAGGACTGCCTCAGCCTTGCCGCCCCCGCCCTGCCCATAACAAAATCCATTTCCCCCTTTTTCCTCCCTTTGGGCATCTTGTCCGTCTTCTTCACCTTCTGGCTCGTTGCCGTTGTCACCGGCCACTGGCACACCTCGGTGCCGGATGATTCGTTGCAGCATTATTACAAAATGATCTTCAAGTAATTACCCGGCAAAAAAAATCCTTACTGCAAAGCGCAAATAATTACATTTTTGTACAAAATAATACCCCTCTCCGTTTCACCGCACAGCTGGAAAGCGCCGCGCCAATGGCATGGTATGCGCTTGTCCTGCCTCAAAAACCTCGCCACCTCGTTATATTTTACATTTCTGAACACTTCAGAGATACAAAAATTACAAAATTGTGTCATTTTATCTCAACTACACGTGCACTCCCGCCCCTGTGATTTTCTTTTTATTCATATTTCCAGCGAGTTACCGATAACAAATTTAAAAAATAGCTATTGGCACAGTTCTGGCTTTAAAGACTCATAAACCAACTAACGGCAACCTGAAGGAGGCACGCCATGAAGAAAATAGAAGCAATCATCAAACCGTTTAAACTCGATGAGCTGAAAGGCGCCCTGCATGAACTGGGCGTCCACGGCATGACAGTCACCGAGGTCAAGGGTTTCGGCAGACAAAAGGGGCACAAGGAAATTTATCGCGGTGCGGAGTATGTGGTGGACTTTATCCCCAAAGTAAAGGTTGAAATCGTCTGCCAGTCCGAGCGGGTCGCCGAAATCACGGACGCCATCGTCAAAACCGCCAAAACAGGCAAGATCGGCGACGGCAAAATTTTTGTCACGCCGGTGGAATCGATCTGTCGTATCAGGACCGGCGAGAAAGACAATGACGCCATATAATTCCAAAACAACAAAGATTAATTTTCTCTTTCCTTGGTGACATATCATGAAAAAAACAATCACATCTTTCTCTGTTCTTGCCGCAGCGATTTTTATTGTCGGACTCGCGGCGAATGTCTTTGCCGCGGATGTTCCCGTCCCCGACAAAGGTGACACCTCCTGGATGATCGTGGCTACCGTCCTGGTTTCCCTGATGACCATCCCCGGCCTGGCCCTCTTTTACGGCGGCCTGGTTCGCACCAAGAATATGCTTTCCTTGTTAATGCAGGTATTTACCGTTTTTTCCCTTTGTATCGTCCTGTGGGTAATCTACGGTTACAGCCTGGCATTTACCGAGGGCAATGCCTTTTTCGGCGGATTGAGCAAGATTTTCCTCAAAGGCATAACAATTGATTCCGTTGCCGCTACCTTCAGCAAGGGCGTCGTTATCCCCGAACTCATCTACGTTTTCTTCCAGGCAACCTTTGCCGCCATTACCCCGGCCCTGATCCTCGGTGCTTTTGCCGAGCGCATGAAATTCTCCGCGGTGCTGGCCTTCATTGCCCTCTGGTTCACCTTCGCCTACCTGCCGGCCGCCCACATGGTCTGGTACTGGGCCGGGCCCGACGCCTACACCGATGCCGAGGCGGCCGCCAAGGCAGCAGCCACTGCCGGCTTTCTTTTTCAGAAAGGAGCGCTTGATTTTGCCGGCGGCACCGTGGTGCATATCAATGCGGCTATTGCGGGGCTGATCGGCGCATTCATGGTGGGCAAACGGGTTGGCTACGGCAAGGAATCCATGGCACCTCACAGTCTGACCATGACCATGATCGGCGCCTCTCTCCTCTGGGTCGGCTGGTTTGGTTTCAACGCCGGTTCCAATCTCGAAGCAACCGGTCTCGCCGCCCTTGCCTTCGGCAACACCATGACGGCGACGGCAGCGGCAGCCTTGTCCTGGCTTTTTCTTGAGTGGGGAATCAAAGGAAAACCCTCCATGCTCGGCGCTGCGTCCGGTGCCGTGGCCGGCCTGGTGGCGATCACCCCGGCCTGTGGTTTCGTCGGCATCGGCGGGGCCTTGGTTATCGGACTGCTCGCCGGTGCGCTCTGCCTTTGGGGTGTCAATGGACTCAAGCGCCTGCTCGGTGCCGACGATGCCCTTGACGTGTTCGGCGTGCACGGCGTCGGCGGCATCCTTGGCGCGCTTCTCACCGGTATTTTTGCCAATCCCGCCCTTGGCGGCGTCGGGGTCTATGACTATGTGGCAAACAGCGTTGCCGAGTACTCAACCAGCGGTCAGGTTATCAGTCAGCTGTGGGGTATCGGCACAACCATTGTCTGGTCCGCCGTTGTCTCGGTTATCGCTTACAAGGTGGTGGATATGGTTATCGGCCTCAGGGTGACCGAGGAAGAGGAAAGACAGGGTCTCGACACTTCAAGCCACGGTGAATCAGCGTATAAATATTAAGAATCGTTGCCCGCACCGGCCCGACACGGCTCCGCTTTTCCCCCGGCCCACCGGGGCAGCATGACCTTGGCAAAATCCGAGACAATCATACTGCCCCCGGGCCGGAGGAAAAAGAGACAGCCTGCCGCCCCTGCTATGATAGAGTACAACCAGCGAACAAACGACATTCCGGCATCCATTCCCGGACATACACAATCAATCTGTTTTCCCAAGGAGAAAGAAAATGAAAAAAAGCATCCGCACCTTCGGCCGCATCGCCTTAGTCGGCGTGACAGCCACCACCATCCTCGCCTCAACCGCCTGGGCGGAAGAAGAAAAACCAACAGCCGATCTCAGCGCCTCATTTTTGAGCAAATACGTCTGGCGCGGCTATGAACTGAGCAAGGACAGTCTGGTCATCCAGCCCTCGATGACGGTCGGTTACAAAGGCTTCAGCATGAATTTGTGGGGCAACCTGGATACGGACAACGACCTGACGGAAACCAACGAGTTCAACGAAACCGACGTCACCCTTTCCTACGCCGGATCATGCAGCTTTGCCGATTATTCGGTCGGATACATTTATTATGCCCTGGATGACGCGGACGACACCCAGGAGGTATACGCCAGCGCAAGCCTGAAAACACTGCTGACACCGACGCTGACTGTTTATCGCGATTACGACTTCGCACCGGGCTGGTACATTACCGCCGACATCTCCCACTCATTTCCGGTCAGCGACGACCTGAGCCTCGATCTCGGCGCCAAGATAGGCTACCTGGATGTTGATGACGAAAGCACCAAGAGCTACCGCGATGACCCAACTGACGCATATAGCGAATTTCATGACGCGGTGATCTCCGCCTCCATGGCATTCCCACTGGGCCAGTACTTCTCCATCACGCCGGAAATTTACTACTCATTTCCGCTTACCAGCGATGCCGAAGACGACATTGAGGATTCAAACCCGTACAGCAACGACAGTGACTACATCTACGGCGGTGTGACCTTGAGCATGTCTTTCTGATCCCCGGGAAAAACCAACGCCGCTCCTCAAACTCCCGGCGCACAGGGCATCGCTCTTCACGCCCTGTGCGCCTTTTTTACAGCCGGCAGCCATGACAAAACTCGCCATATTCCAACATGTTTCCTGGGAAGGGCCGGGCAAATTTCTGCACAGCGCGGCAGCCCGTTGCAGCGTCGATTGCAAGGTGGTCAAAATTTGGCAAGACCCTGTTCCCGATTTAACTTTTTACGACGGACTGATTATTCTCGGCGGCGGCCCCAACGTTGACCAGGAAGAACAATATCCCTTCCTGCGCCGGGAAAAAGAGGCGATCCGCTCCTGGCTGGCAAGTGACCGGCCCTGCCTGGGCATCTGCCTCGGCCACCAGTTGCTGGCTGACGCCCTGGGCGCAAAAATCGGGC
Organism: Desulfobulbaceae bacterium DB1; assembly: GCA_001914235.1. NCBI lineage: Bacteria > Pseudomonadati > Thermodesulfobacteriota > Desulfobulbia > Desulfobulbales > Desulfobulbaceae > Desulfobulbaceae bacterium DB1. The sequence goes on along the minus strand of MQUF01000001.1, from coordinate 48,971 downwards.
CGAATTTCTGCCACAGCATCGGATTCATCGAGGGACACCTGACAGGCAACGGGCGCCGGCACCCCCTTTTTTCCTCCATCAGCACCCACTTGCAACTGTTCAAATGGCATGGTTACGCCGTTCTCCCCCCGGTTCCCCGCCATTTTCATATTCTTGCAACCTCAAAGGAGTGCCAGGTGGAAGCGTTTACCCTGCAGGACAGACCGCACATTATCGGGGTCCAGTTCGACAACCATGCCGCCCATCCGGCGGACGTCGCCTGCTGGCTGCGGCATGATGCCTGCTGGCTGCAATCATTGACAAACAAAAACATAAATCCTCACCGGGTGCAGGCGGAGGCGATAAGCCGCCACTTTGAAATGCAGCATCAATTCGAGCAATTTTTTGAAAATTTTATTAAAATAATACGAGACAAGGACCGATGTTTCTGATTCTCCCCAAACCGCCGCGGCGGTAAGTGCGGGCGGCCGCACACTTCAGCCGTCCGCCAAAGCCGGAAAAACACCCCATGAACGACTTGCACCAGGACAACATGTTTCTTCTCCTCAAGCAAAACGGCCCGTTTGCCACCCGCGCCGGCATCCTGCCGGGCAAGACATTCTGCCGGCAGGCGCGCGACATGGCATTGCTGCTCGGACGAGGTGAAGCAGCCACAAAATACCGCATCACCCGCAACCAGATCTTCGAATTTCTTGACGTCCGGTCCTTTGACGAGATCAATCAGCTGCTGCGGGACAGAAAACGACGGGAAATGATCGAAAAAAGGGCCTACATGCTGCTGGGTAACATGTTCGGCATCGAGGGCACGGAAAGGGAGATCATCATTCGGGTCAACAATTATTCGCGCACCGCCGACGGAGTAATCCGTTATCTGCGCAACAAGGTGCTGGCCAACTACAGTTCCCACATCGAGATGACCAACGAAATCGATGCCGCAAGCAGCCCGGCCGAGTTGCTGCTCATCGTCTTCGATGACCGCTACCATCAGAAGGCGCGCTTTGAGGCCAAGCGCAAGCTTGTCCTCATGCACCTTGCCGGCTCCATCGATCAGAGGGAACGGGAAACCGGCATTGAAGGCAAATTCGCCCGCTTTCTTGATTTTCTCAACGATTATGTCTGGAGCACAAAAAGCAAAATCGGTGAACTGGAAATCGTCTATCTGCTGAGCAGCCATGAAAAGAAAAATTTCCTCTGCCGCGAGCTGCAGGTCATCAGCCGCAAGGAGGCGGAAAAAATCACCCTGAAGCCGGGCCAGAAGCTCACCCTGATCAAAAGGCGCCGATTCCTGGCCGATGACCGGGAAATCCCCATCTATGTCTCCATCCGCAAAAAGCCGCCTGAGGCCAAGGTCCTCAAGCTGCTGCGCAAGGGCGAGGAAAACCCGGCGGTGGCGGTTGATGATGAACTGGGACTGATGGGCGTGCTTGCCACCCCGCAGGACGTCAAGATCTTCCAGAAACATCTGACCAGCAGCGCCATTGCCGCCAACTCTTTCATGTCCCTGGAGGACATATCGGATTCGCTTACCGGCGCCAAACGGGCCGGCAAAAATATCGGCAGCTCCGCAAGTACCGCCATGTTCAAATTCTTTGCCCGTCTCGGCGGCATGCGGGTGGAATTCATCGTCCACACCTACGAGAGTTACCTCAACTACATCTACCAAAAGGATGTTTCCCATGATGAATATGAGGTCAAGCGTATTTTCGACACCGGCGTGGCCGATCTGCTTTTTCCGCAGGACATTTATTATCTGGACATGAAAAAGGTCAGGGAACGTCAGCTTGCCTGGTTTCGCCGCCAGATAGAGGAGTCCTGAAATGAAAGACGCACAGACAGCCGTGAAGAAACACGCGCCCCACACCTTGCCGCCGGCCGTTATCAATCTTTTTTTCGCCATCGGCCTGATTTCCGCCTTGTGCTTCAGGGCACTCATGGCGGTGAAGGACTTTCAGCCCCAGTTGTTTCGCGCCGTCTGGTATGTAGGGATTATCGGTTATGTTCTTTTTTTCTCTTTCCGCTACAGCATTGCCTGGAAAAGAAAAAAAACCATCAGCGACTACAACCTGATCAGTAAAGTCGAGCAAGGCCACCCCCTGTCGCCCGAGGACCGGGAGGCACTGTCCTACCTGCTCTCCTCGCTGCAGAAATCAAGGGAAAGCCTGAATTACCTGTTCATTTTCGCCACCTCGGTCCTGGCCATTCTGCTGGATCTCACCATGTCCATGTGAGAGCCTGCCATGAAAGGCCTGATCGACAGCACCCTGCGGGAAGGAGAACAGACGCCCAACGTCGCTTTTCCCTTGCCGGTAAAAAGCAAAATAGCTTTTTTGCTCGCCCGCATAGGAATCGAGGAGATTGAAATCGGCACCGCCACCCCCCGGGACAGGGAACTGCCGGAACTGATGCGCCTTTGCCGCCAGGGCATTTCCACCAGCCGACTGGCCCTCTGGTGCCGGTGCGAGGCACACGATATCGCCCATGCAGCCTCCCTGCGACCCGACGTCCTGTCCCTGTCCATACCGGCCTCGGACCTGCACCTCTATGACAAGCTGGAAAAAAACAGGGACTGGGCGCGCACCACCCTGGAGAACTCGATACGGCAGAGCATCGCCCTCGGCCTCCCCACCGTCTCCGTCGGACTGGAGGATGCCACCAGGGCGGATGCTGATTTTCTCGGCCAGTTGATCCGGATCGCTGAACAGGCAGGAGCCGGCAGAGTGCGGCTGGCCGACACCGTCGGCATTGCCGGCCCGGCCATGATCAGCGCCCTTGTCAGCCGGGTTCGTCGCAGCTGCGGGCTGGAAATCGGCGTGCATGCCCATAATGATTTCGGCATGGCAACGGCAAACGGCATTGCCGCGCTCGAAGCAGGTGCCGACTGGGCGGACGCCACCGTCCTCGGGCTTGGGGAACGGGCCGGAAACAGCCGACTGGAGGAGATAACGGGCTATCTGGCCTTGCGGCAAGGAAGCAGACCTTACAAAACCAAGGACCTGCGCGCCCTCTGCCATGTTGTCGCCGAAGCGGCGAACCGCTCCATTCCCGCTCATCATCCCGTTGTCGGGGAAGCAATCTTTACCTGCGAAACCGGACTCCATCTCCAGGGCCTGACCAGAAATCCCGCCACCTATGAACCGTTTGACCCGAGCCGGGTGGGCGGCCATCGCCATCTGCTGCTGGGCAAAAAATCCGGGAAAAGATCCATCATCGACAAGCTTGACAGCATGGGGATCACTGTGGAGGAAAAGGAACTGGAACGGATAACCTCCCTGGTACGCCTGCAGTCCGGAAGAAAAAAACGGCCCCTCAGCGATGATGAAATATTGCGAATCGCCGCTCGCTGAGAGCCGGCCCGCGCAGGCGAATGCGCCACTGTCGGCACGAGGAAGAGCAACTCGTATCCGCTACCACGGATGCGGTTTTTCCAGGCCGAGCTTTTTCATCCGGTAGCCCATCTGCCGCTGGGTCAGCCCCAGCTCCCGGGCAGCCCGGGCCTGCACCCAGCCGTGGCGCTGCAATGCCGCCTCGATTTCAGCCCGCTCAATATCTTTCAAGGCCCGGCCGCCTGAGGCTGAAGGCGGGCAAGAAACCGGTCTTGTTGCCGGCGAATTGACGACAGGGACTATTTTCTGATTTGTAAAAAGGGAATCCGGCAGATCGGCAATCTCCAGCCAGCCGCTGTCGTTTAAAATCACCAGCCTTTCCACCAGGTTCTGCAACTCCCGCACATTACCCGGCCAGTCGTAATCAGTAAGAAAATCGAGAAATTCCCTGGTTAATTTGACCCCTTTTTCATTGCGCTTGTTGCTTGAACGGAGAAAATGATCGAGCAAAAGCGGGATATCCTCCCGCCTTTGCCGCAGGGGCGGAAGGGTAAGCGGCACGACATTGAGTCGATAATAGAGATCGTTGCGAAATCGCCCCGCCTCCACGGCATCTTCCAGCCGCACATTGGTGGCGGCAATGAGCCGCACATCCACGGTCAATGTCCTGGTGCCGCCCAAACGCTCAAACTGGCTTTCCTGCAAAACCCGCAACAGTTTGGCCTGCAGGGCAAGGGGTAACTCGCCTATTTCATCAAGAAAAAGGGTGCCGCCGTCGGCCAGCTCGAAACGACCCGGCTTCGAACTCACCGCGCCGGTAAAAGCGCCTTTTTCATGGCCCAGCAGTTCGCTTTCCAGCAGGTTCTCCGGCAGGGCGGCACAGTTTACCTTGATAAACACCTTGTCCTTACGGGGGCTGGCCTGATGAAGAGCGCGCGCCACCAGCTCCTTGCCGGTTCCCGACTCGCCGAGCAACAGCACGGTCGCCCGGCTGGGCGCCACCTTCTCGATACTCCAGAACAACCCCTGCATGGGCTTGCTCTGACCGATGATGTAATGCCGGTTATAGCGACCATGCAATTCCGCCTTCAAACTTTTGTTTTCCTCGACCAACACCGCCTCTTTCCGGATAATGGCCCGGTTGAGACTGAGGAACTGACCGATCAAGGTGGCCAGCATGGACAGAAACCGTATGTCTTCCTCAAAGGAAACATCCATGCCGAACAACCTGTCGACACTGAGCACCCCGACGGTTTTCCCGGCGAGAATGACGGGCACGCCGAGAAAGGATATCCTTTCCTTGCTGATTTTGGAGCGGGACTGGGTTCTGTTCAGAAAAAGCGGCTCACTCTGAATATCCGGCACCACGAAAGGCGAAGCGGTTTGGAAAATCTGGCCGCTGACCCCCTCGTCGAGATTATAGACGCCCCGCCTTTCCTCCTCGACAGTCAAGCCGTAGGAGGCGCGAATGGACAGCTTTGTGCCGCTGCTGTCGAGCAGCATCAGGGTGGCGCGCTCCATGCGCAAAATGTCATGCAGGATGCGCAGTATTTTCCCCAGGGTGGTGTCCAGATGCACGGCCGAGCCGATCAGTTGACAGATCTCGGCAAGCGCCTGCAGCTCCAAGGCCAGCAAACTGGAATTATCAGAAGAGAAAACCGAATTTGTTACTGTCATTATTTCTCCATGGCACGCAGGTGGTGACGATTTTGCGGCAAAAATATTATTTTTCCCTTATCCATTCATTCATGTAGCAAAACACATTCCACACATCGGCACTTCTCCAACCAAACAGGCAACATACCGACATAAAAGAACAAAATAAACAAACACACTTTCCATTCCAATTTATGCCGCAGGGAAAAATGACATTATTGCAAAATAATCACATAGAAATATACTTTTTCGTAAGAAATATCACCCCATCGCCATTCGCTCCCGCCTTCCGACAAAAACGAAACATTCCTTCCTTTTTGTCGCCTTTTCGACAAAAAATGAATCCCCACCTCCTCCCCACCTTTGCCGGAAAACAAGGCCTTCTTCCCAATAAATACCTGAAATAAAACAAGAAAATTTTTTATCTTCTCATGGCACACCGATTGCCTTTGGAGATATACAGCAACAACGGCAGCACCCCAACAGCGGGCTTCAGGAAAAGCATTCAACGCGGCAAAGGCGATTCGCGCTTTCCGCGAAAATCATTTCGTGCCGCAGGCAACATCAATTTCATCATAAAGGAGAGATATCATGAGAAAAGTAGCAATTTACGGCAAAGGCGGAATCGGCAAATCAACCACCACCCAGAATACCGTGGCCGGGCTGGTTGAACTGGGAAGGAAAGTCATGGTGGTGGGCTGTGATCCGAAAGCGGACTCAACCCGGCTGCTGCTCGGCGGCCTGGCCCAGAAATCGGTCCTCGACACCCTGCGCGAGGAAGGTGAAGACGTGGAACTCGATGATATCCGCAAAGCCGGTTACGGCGGCACCTGGTGCGTTGAGTCCGGAGGTCCGGAACCGGGCGTCGGCTGCGCCGGACGCGGCATCATCACCTCCATCAATATGCTGGAATCCCTCGGCGCCTATGAAGCAAGCGAGGGCCTCGATTACGCCTTCTATGATGTTCTCGGCGACGTCGTCTGCGGCGGCTTCGCCATGCCGATCCGTGACGGCAAGGCCGAGGAGATCTACATCGTCTGCTCGGGCGAGATGATGGCCATGTACGCCGCCAATAATATCAGCAAGGGTATCATGAAATTTGCCCAGTCCGGTTCGGTTCGCCTCGGCGGCCTGATCTGCAACTCCCGGGCGGTTGACAACGAAAAAGAGATGATCGAGGAGTTCGCCAAAAAACTCGGCACCCAGATGATCTACTTTGTCCCGCGGGACAATGACGTCCAGCGGGCGGAAATCAACCGCAAAACGGTTATTGAATGGAATCCGGCTGTCCCCCAGGCCGACCATTACCGTGGGCTGGCCAAGGCCATTGACCAAAACAAGATGTTCGTGGTCCCTAAGCCGCTGGAAATCGAGGAACTGGAACAACTGTTGATGAATTACGGCCTGATGGAAGCGGCCTAAACAAACGATCAATCGATCAAGCGTTGAAACGTTGAAACGTTGAAACGCTCTCTACTGGAGAAATTACTATGTTGACTATGATTAGAGCAATTGTAAGGCCCGAAAAGGCGGATAAAATCCTGGCAGCCCTGATGGATGCGGGTTTTCCCGCCGTGACCAAGTATTCGGTGGCAGGACGAGGGAAGCAGCGCGGTATAAAAATCGGCGAAGTCACCTATGATGAAATTCCCAAAATGATGTTGATGAGCGTGGTCAAGGCGGAGGAAAAGGATTTTGTCATCGACACCATCATGCGCACCGCCAGATCCGGCGAAAAAGGCGCCTTCGGTGACGGAAAAATTTTTGTCACCGAGGTGGAGGAATCCTACACCATCAGCTCCGGCGTTAAGGAAAACGGAGTATTACCCGTGGAGGTCCCGGCATGAAGGAAGTTATCGCAGTCGTGCGCATCAACATGATGAACCAAACAAAACAGGCCCTGACCGATGCCGGCATCGATGCTTTTTTTGCCCATGAGGCACATGGCCGCGGCAAGGGCTTTGTCAACCCGGCCATTCTCGAAGGCACCCGACAGGGTTACGAAGAAGCGGCCTCCCTGCTCGGCGAAAAAGGCAAACTCTACGCCAAACGGATGGTCGCGGTGGTGGTCAAGGATGACCTTGTCGATGAGGTGGTCCAGGCGATCATCACCACCAACCAAACCGGCAAACCGGGCGACGGAAAGATCTTCGTCCTGCCCATGGCCGATGCCGTTCGCGTCCGAACCGGCGAAACCGGCGGCAAAGCCATCGCCTGATCACGAAGGAGAATGAACATGGCAACAAATGCAAAGAAAAAAATGGTGCAGTGGGAACCCTCCGACATCAAGGCGGAACTCCTGCGGCAGTACCCTCCCAAGGTGGCCCGCAAACGCGCCAAACAGATAATGATCAACGAGGCCCAACAGAATGACACCCCGGCGCTCACCGCAAACGTGCGCACCATTCCGGGCATCATCACCATGCGCGGCTGTACGTATGCGGGGTGCAAAGGCGTCATCATGGGCCCGACCCGCGACATCGTCAACCTGGTACACGGCCCCATCGGCTGCAGCTTTTACGCCTGGCTCACCCGTCGTAACCAGACCGATGCCGGTCCGGACGGTGAAAATTATATGAACTACTGCTTTTCAACCGACATGCAGGACTCGGATATTATTTTCGGCGGTGAAAAAAAACTGACCGCAGCCATCCAGGAAGCGTACGACCTCTTTCATCCTAAATCCATCGCCATCTTCGCCACCTGCCCGGTGGGCCTGATCGGTGACGACATCCACACCGTGGCGAAAAACATGAAGGAAAAATTCGGCGATTGTAACGTCTATGCCTTTTCCTGCGAGGGGTACAAGGGTGTCAGTCAGTCCGCCGGCCACCATATCGCCAACAATCAGGTGTTCCGTCACCTGGTCGGTTTGAACGACGAGATCAAACCGGGCAAGTACAAGATCAACCTGCTGGGCGAGTACAACATCGGCGGCGACGGTTTCGAGATCGACCGGATCTTCAAGAAATGCGGCATCACCTGCATCTCGACCTTTTCCGGCAACTCGACTTACGACCAGTTTGCCTCCTCCCATACGGCGGATCTCAATGCCGTCATGTGCCACCGCTCCATCAACTATGTGGCGGACATGATGGAGACCAAATACGGCATTCCCTGGGTCAAGGTGAACTTCATCGGCGCCAAGGCCACGGCCAAGAGCTTGCGCAAGATCGCCGGATATTTCGGGGAAAAGGAGCTCATCGACAGGGTGGAAGAGGTTATTGCCGAGGAGATGCCCGAGGTGGAAGCGGCTTTGGCTGAAATAACCCCCCGTACCGAGGGCAAGACCGCCATGATGTTTGTCGGCGGCTCCCGGGCCCATCATTACAAGGAGCTCTTTGACGAGCTTAAGATGAAAACCATCTCAGCCGGTTATGAGTTCGGCCATCAGGATGATTATGAAGGACGCCAGGTGCTGCCCAACATCAAGGTCGACGCTGACAGCCGCAACATTGAGGAGATTGAAGTTGAGCCTGATGAGACCCGCTTCAAACCACGTAAAAGCGACAAGGAAATGAAGGCCCTTGAAAAGAAAGGCTTCAAATTCAAGGAGTATGACGGCCTTGCTCCGGACATGGACAAGGGGACACTGATTATCGACGACCTCAATCAGTACGAGGCGGAAAAACTGGTGGAACTGATGCGGCCCGACATCTTCTGCGCCGGCATCAAGGAAAAGTATTCCATCCAGAAGCTGGGTGTGCCCATGAAGCAGCTGCACAGCTATGATTCAGGCGGCCCCTATGCAGGGTTCAAGGGGGCAATCAACTTCTACAAGGAGATTGATCAACTGGTGAACTCCAAGGTCTGGAGCTACATGAAGGCTCCATGGCAGGAGAACCCGCAGCTCTCAGCATCGTATAACTGGGAATAGGCAGCGTTCAAACCGTTCAAACGCGTGAACGCTCAAACGTTTAAACCCTTGAACGCTTGAACACTTGCACGCTGAAACATTCTACTACCCCGGTTGCGGCACTTAACGACATTACGAGGCAAATACAATGCTATTACGACATACACCCACCGACATCACCGAACGCAAGGCCTTGACCATTAACCCGGCCAAGACCTGCCAGCCCATAGGTGCCATGTATGCGGCGCTTGGCATCCACGGATGCCTGCCGCACAGCCATGGTTCCCAGGGCTGCTGCGCATACCACCGCAGCACCTTGACCCGGCACTACAAGGAGCCGATCGCCGCCGCCACCAGCTCCTTCACCGAGGGAGCCTCGGTGTTCGGAGGCCAGGCCAACCTGCTGCAGGCAATCAACAATATTTTTACCGTCTATAACCCCGAGGTTATTGCCGTCCATACCACCTGCCTGTCCGAAACCATCGGCGACGATCTGCCCCAGATCAAGAAAAAGGCCCTGGCGGAAGGCAAAATTCCCAAGGGCAAGCACGTGCTCAGCGCCTCCACCCCGAGCTATGTGGGGTCGCACGTCACCGGTTTTTCCAACATGGTCAAATCCATGGCCATGGCCGCTGAACCCACCGGCAAGAAAAACGGCAAGGTCAACATCATCCCCGGCTGGGTTGAGCCGGCCGATATGGAGGAGATCAAGCGGATCACCAAGATTATCGGCGTGAAAACGATCCTTTTCCCGGATACATCAGGCGTACTGAACGGCCCCCTGTCCGGGGAATACAAGATGTTTCCGGAGGGCGGCACCACCATGGCGGAACTCAAATCCACCGGGGACTCCATCGGCACCCTGGCCCTTGGTGAATGGTGCTCCGCCGATGCGGCCCGGGAGCTCGACGCCAAACACAAAGTTCCCTGCAGTGTGCTGGATATGCCCTTTGGCCTCAAGGCAACGGACCGTTTCATCGATGCCCTGCGGACCATCGGCGGGGTGACCATCCCTGAGCAGATTCTCCATGAACGCGGCCAGCTGGTGGACATGATTTCGGACATGCACCAGTACCTCTATGGCAAGAAAGTTGCCCTGGTGGGTGATCCGGATCAGCTCATTGCCATGACTGAATTTCTCGTTTCCATGGATATGAAGCCGCTCCATGTGGTCACCGGTACCCCGGGTAAGAAGTTTGAAAAACGGATCAAGGAGCTTACCAAGGACATGGGGTGCAAGGTCAACGTTAAGGCCAAGGGCGACATGTTCCTGCTTCATCAGTGGATCAAGAACGAACCGGTGGATTTGATCATCGGCAACACCTACTGCAAGTATATTGCCAGGGATGAGGATCTCCCCTATGTGCGCTGGGGTTTTCCCATTCTGGATCGCCAGGGCCATCAGTACTTCCCCACCGTGGGCTACAAGGGCGGACTCAGACTGCTTGAGAAGATCCTTGGCGTCCTGCTTGATCGCAAGGACCGTGACGATCCTGAATCGAAGTTTGAGCTGGTTCTTTAACAAAAACCCGGGACAGATTTGAAATCTGTCCCCACACCCAATGCTGCCACAAGAGAGGAGCGCACAGTGACCATTATTCCTTTTCCTGAAACCCAGCAGGAGTCCTGCAGCAAGGCGACTGAGTGGCTTACCCTGCCGGTGGCTCCACAGGCCGCCGCCCGTATCCGGTTCTGTGGAGAGGACAAACTGCCCCAGGCAATCCCCCTCCATGGGGCCCTTGCCTGGATTACGGATTTGTCGGCGCGCGGAAAAAGCATTGCGGGCCTGAATATACACGGCCCGGGTGACCCGCTGGCCACCATGACCATGACGCAGGATATTATCTCCATGCTCCGGAAGCAATCCCCGGGACTGCCATTGGGCTTGACGACCCTGGGGATTGGTCTTGCCCGGCATGCCGGCAGTTTTGCCGAACAGGGAGTTACGAAAGTCACCCTGCTTGTGGATGGGGTTACTCCGCAGACGGTGCGGAATCTCTATGCCTGGATTCGGCCGGGAAAACGAAACATGCCCATGGCAAAGGGTGCCGAGATTCTGATCGATGAGCAGACAAAGGGGATAGCCGCCTGCAAGGCGACAGGTATTCCTGTCGCCATCCGGACCACGGTTTACGCCGGGATCAATGAACATGAGATTGAGAAAATTGCCCGCCTGGTTTCAGATCTCGGTGCCGAGTCCATAACATTGCTGCCCGGCAAAGGATGGCTGACAAGCGAAGAAAAACTGCTCCCACCCTCGGCCGCAACAATGGAGGACCTGGCACAGAAAGCCCGGCAGCACATCACGGCTGTTTGCCTGCATATGCCGGCCGTAGGAGGAGACATTATCCCGCCGGCCTGCGCAGGAGCCACGATTATACCCAAACCGACCAAGGAGCGGCCCAACGTGGCGGTGCTCAGCGCCAACGGCATGGATATCGATCTTCATCTCGGCCAAGCCATCAAGGCCCTGATTTATGGCCCGCGAGAAGACGGACTGACCTGCCTGCTTGAGGCCCGGGATCTTCCCGAACCAGGCAGCGGCGACACACGCTGGCAGCAGGTGGCCGGGATCTTAAATGATTGTTTTGTTCTTCTGGCGACCAGTGCCGGACAAAAACCGCGTGAAATTTTAGGGCGTCACGGACTGAACCTGCTGCTCATGGAGGACAATGTGGAAGGGACGGTGGATGTCCTCTTTGGTGGCGACAAGAAGGGTAAATGTAAAAAATAATATACGACACAAAGCAATTGGGGACAAATTTCAAATTTGTCTCCGGGCGATACAATAAAGGAGAGAACAATGGCCATACCGGAACGACAAATACTTGTCTGCCAGAGCTTTCGCGTGGCGGGCGACAAAAAAGGGATCTGCCACAAGCAGACCGACGGCTTCCTGCAGTACCTGGAAGAGGAGATTCTCGACCGCGGGCTCGATTGCCTTGTTACCGCGACCACCTGCCTCAAACAATGTGAAAGCGGACCCATCATGGTGGTGCAGCCGGAGAACTGGTGGTTCAAGGGTGTGGACAGCCACGAGGCGATTGACACCATCCTTGACGGCCTGGAGGATGGCGAACCGGCAGCCGAACACCTCATTGCCTGATGAAAGACCGTTCATGACACGGGAAATGATACGTCCGGCCCGACCGGCGGACATCGCGCCCATGATCGATCTCCTGCGCCTCCTCTTTAGCATTGAGGAGGATTTCACCTTTGACCCCGACCGGCAGAGAAGAGGCCTGGAGATGATGCTTGGCCATGACGGTGCTGTTATCCTGGTTGCCGAAGCGGAAAGACGGGTAATCGGCATGTGTTCCGGTCAGCTCACCATATCCACGGCCGAGGGAGGACCTGCTCTCTTGATTGAAGATGTGGTGGTGGACAAACCGTGGCAGGGCCGGGGCATCGGACGCGCCTTGATGGCAGCTCTCGAGCAATGGGCTCGCGCCAGAAAGGTGATGCGCCTCCAGCTTCTGGCGGATCGGAATAACAAGACGGGACAGGAATTTTACAAAGCTCTCGGCTGGCAGGACACATCTCTCATCTGCCTGCGCAGAAGGCTGCCGGATGAGCCGGGAGTATACTGAAAAGACCACTATTGCTGCTTAATCATTTTTTCTTTTATGAGGTAGACCATGTCCAAAAAAAACGCGGAATCATTTCTTATTGCCGGGGGCGAAAACCATGGGATCCGGGCCAAATATGATGCCATCAAAACCAAGGAGGATTTCGTCGCAGCCGCCAATGGTGACGGCTATGACTTCACCCTTGGCGAATTCGACGAGGTGCTCAGGGAATCGGGCGATTCCTTCGACCTCATCGGCAACCCGGCCAAGCGCCAGATCTGGTGGGTGTAACCCGCGCCTGCCGCCGACTCACACCGCGGCCTCCAGCAGCAACAGGGGATCGGACTGGGACCACACCTCGTAGCGCTGCCTGTCCGGTCCGACAACCACCGTGTCCTGACGCATGGGTTGAAAATCAAGGGCCGGGTCCCGATCCGGGACCATGGCGGCCACCCCGCACATCTCCGACGCCATGGCCCACTCGCCGGGCCTGCCGCCGATTGTCCCGGGCCGCAGCTTTTTCTGATCCATGACCATCAGACAACTTTCATCCGGCAGGCTGGCAATGGTGCAGTTGGGGCCGTCGATAACCAGGTTGCGGCAGGCATGACGCAGTCCGATGAGAAAATCCGCCTGGGGATGACGGTCAAGCTCGGCCGAAGAAAGCGGGGTGATGATATGCTTGTAGACGGCCAGGGGCAGTCCGAGCTTTTTGGTGACATAATGGAGGGTATGGGCAAACACCTCACTGTCGCTCTGATAGCCGCAGTAACCGGGAAAATCCCGGCCGAGCAGCCAGTCGCGGTTGGTGACGAACGCGGTATTCTCGCCGTTGGTCATGGTGGCGATCCCTTGCAGGAAAAAGGGATGGCAGGCATGCAGATTGATACCCCAGTTGGTGTTCTGCCGGCCCTGGGCCATGATCATCCTGGCCTCTATCCGGTTGTCGTCAAGCCCCAGGGCCCGGCCCACGTCCAGGGGCCAGCCGATCTCCTTGAGCATGATGACATCCGGCCAAACGGAAAAAACAGAGAGGTCCCCATTGTTCTCCTCGCCGAGCCGGCGCAGCAGCAGGCGGGTCAGCGTCAGCTCCCGTTCGATGCGGTCCCGGTCGTAACCCTCCCATTGTTTCGGCATCCGGTAGACCCGGACAAAGTATTTGTAGCGGTCCTTTACCTCCAGCCGGGTCGGATCGGTCTTGAAATCATGATCATAGATCTTGGAAAAGCCCTTTTCCCGCATGACGTCGTTCAGACGATCCAAGGCTTCTTTGCTGTGGGCGATTCCGGACAAAATCGGATCGCCGTTGCGATAACTGTAATCGGCAAAGTTGACCCCACGCAGCAGCAGCCCCAGGCCGCTGCCGTCATAGCCTTCCTGCATGGCCTCCATGGCCCGCAGAACATTGAAGGGCGAAAAGGGAATAGATGCTGTTTTTAAAGCAAGGCGACACATGTTCTCTTCTCCATGGTGTGTATAATCGTTTTATGCGGCACTCTTTCCGTCGGAGCAAGACCCCATGACCGGCAAGTGCGTAAAAAAATTCGCGGCGCCGCTCTACGGCTGCGTCCGGAAGGCAATTCCTTTCTGCTCCATGATGTTCGTGTGGAGGAATATCTCCGGCTGCCCGGCCGTTATTTCCACAAAGTGGATTGCCCCGGCAACCCTGTTTTCCTCCTGATCTCGCATGTCCAGGGCGTTCGGCATCCCGAGCAGCAACGCCTCGTTGAACAGGTACCCCTCTTTTTGCCGGGCAGGATGGATGCCCATGTAGACGATCCCCATTTCCACGATATCATTAAAGAAATGGGTACCGAGCGAGATGTCCGGCGTCAGTTTTTCATGCATAACGGCAAGTTCGCAGAGCACCGACACGTTGCGCACATCGCTGAAGCTGACCGGCACGCCGAGCTCCGGCATCTTGCTGCCCCAGCGGCCCGGGCCGACCAGCATGGTCTTTTTGCCCGCCGCCCCGTCATTGGCGATGTCGCCGATCAGCCGGGCCAGCAAGTACCGTTCCGAGGTGGTCAGGGAACTGTACTGTTGCGGCCGGACATAGATGATTCTGTCGATTCGCTGTGCCGCCGCCTCGCCGATGATCGGCCCGGCGGTCTGCAGCAGAATATCCTTTTCCCTGATATCTTTCGGCAGGCGGTTGGCGGCCAGGGGCATCCGCACCTGAAAGGGCCTGCACTGCAGCAGGTTGATGCGGTAGCCTTCGCCTGCGACAAAATTGACGGCAAACTCGATGTCCACCGGATACTCATAGGCCCGGGCCAGGACAGCCATCATCTCCCGCATGTCGGCGGCCAGCGGGGTACTCTTCAGCACCCTGCCGAAGGTCAGCATCCAGCTGAAGACGTTTTTGACGCCATAGAGCTCCGCGCGCTCCTCCATCTCCTGATCCCGGTCCGCCAACAGGGCCACGGGCAGCCCCGGGACCATCCTGACCACCTGTTCAAAGGCGACGCTGGCCTGCCGGCGGTTGGCGAGATCAATGACATCGACGATGCGCTGACTGTGCCGGTGCACCTCATCGGCGCTCACCTCCGGCCGCTTCAACGGGGCATTGAGGGCAACGATGCGGGTATAGTCGTCATCGTGCCGATCCACCGCCCGGGTGCCGAGGCCGAAAACCAGTCGCAGCACCCCGGCCCGGGGATCGATGTCCCGATTCCAGACAAAAGGGTTGTAGGAGTAGCCGACCCCGGCGAGATGGGGCAGATAGACGGTGCCGCAAAAGGAACCGGAAACCCGCTGCACGAGCAGCGCCATCTCTTCATAACGGTTCCACAGCCCCCGGTGCGCCCGGTAGGAAAGAACATCACGGCTCATGGTGCTGGCATAGACGATGCGCACCGCCTCCTTGAATCTTTCCAGCCGTTCCTCGGGAGACCCCTGATTGGCGAGAAAGACGCTTTCATATTTGCCGGAAAAGGCATTGCCGTAGGCGTCCTCCAGCAAGCTGCTGGAGCGAACGATGATCGGCGCCTGGCCGAAATAGTTCAGCACCTCCTGGAACTGCTCCAGGGTGTCCCGCTGAAATTTACCCTTCAACAGCCGCTGCCGGATCTTCTCGGCCGCCGCAATGGGGTCGGGGGCGGATTTCATCTTGTGCCGCTCCCACCAGCACCTGTTGTTGATGACAAAGGTGTAAAAGACATCAGAGCCGATGTAGAACGAATCATGGGTCTCCAGCAGGGTCTGCCAGCGCGGATCGGTTTTCTTCAGAATGGCCCGGGCCAGCAGCATGCCCGTCGCCTTGCCGCCGATGAGTCCGGTGCCCACCATCCTTTTGCCGATGGCGACCAGCTCGGCGAGATCGAAATACTCTTCGCACAGCTTCGCCACCTTGTCGTTGCGGGTGACAATCATGCGGATCAGCTGCCGGCGATGGACCCTGCTCCGCTCACCATCCCCCTTGTCTCCCGCCGCCGCGCAGCAGGTCTGCGCCTCGCCCAGAATACGGGCCCAGGCATCCTTGAGCACGATTTTGCAGTCAATCCAGGGCTGCGGGGTGGCGGCGAGGATCTCCGAAACGATGACACTGCTCGTCACCGGCGTGAAGTCGATGCCTTGCAGCGCATGCAGCATGTACATGGTCGGGGTCTGGCGGCTCAGCACCTTGAGCGGCAGCAGATAGTATGTGCCGTTGTTGCAATAGAGATCGAGCACCACCTGGGCCGTCCGATGAATCGGCTGCACGGAAAGCGGGGTGTGGAAGTTGCGCAGCAGGGAGAAGTAGGCGACCGTGTCGGCGCTATAGAGAAAGGGACAGGCCAGCTTGAAAAAATTGCCCAGCATCCGGTCGCTGTACCAGTCCGCCGCCAGTCCGGAGAGGCAGTCGAAGACATAGCAGGCGCCGCGACCATATTCGCCGATGACATTGAGAATCTTCGTGATGAACTGCTCAAATCCGGCGGTGGGATTGAGGACAAAGACGTCGGGCTCGAATTCGTCCGGCACCAGGGGCTGGTGGCCGGCGAAACGGAAATAGACGAGATTTTTCCCGTCAAGATGGGCGCAACGACAGAAGGCGCGGACAAAGGGCAGCTGATGCTCCACGGCGTCAACCTGCCAGACGACATTGTCGCCGGCCAGGACCCCCTGCAGGATCTCGTCCAGGGACTCTATTCCGGAACTGAACAGCGGTTTTGCCTGTGGTGCCGCCATGTTTTCCTCCTGTCGCGGGGATCATTCCACCGGATCGCGATCGAATGATCCCCCTTCAGTGTAGAACGTCGGACCGGATCAGACAATGCCCTGGTCGATCATGGCATCGGCCACCTTGACAAAGCCGGCGATGTTGGCGCCATCCACGTAGTTGATGTAGCCATCCTCATGCTTACCATAACGGACACAGGATTCATGGATATTAATCATGATCTGGTGCAGCTTCTCGTCCACCTCCTTGCGGCTCCAGGAGGTGCGGATGCTGTTCTGGCTCATCTCGAGACCGGAGGTGGAAACGCCGCCGGCATTGGCAGCCTTGCCAGGCGCGTAGAGGATCTTCGCCTTCTGGAAGACGCGGACCGCCTCGGGCCTGGTGGGCATGTTGGCTCCTTCGCCGATGGCGATGCAGCCGTTTTTCACCAGAGTTTCCGCGTCATTGGCGTCGATTTCGTTCTGGGTGGCGCTGGGGAAGGCGATGTCGCAGGGCACTTCCCACGGCCATCTCCCCTCGACATACCGGCAGCCTTCCAGATCATCGGCGCACTCCCGGATACGGCCGCGGCGCACGTTCTTGAGCTCGGCGACATACTTGAGATCCTCGCTGGTGAATCCCTTTTCCTTGACCACATAGCCGTTGGAATCGGACAGGGTGACCACCTTGGCTCCCAGCTCCAGCAGCTTTTCCGCGGTGAACTGGGCGACATTGCCGGAGCCGGAAATGGTGCACACCTTGCCCTCGATGAGCATGCTGCGGGTGCGCAGCATCTCCTGGACAAAATAGACACAGCCGTAACCGGTGGCCTCGGGCCGGATCAGCGACCCGCCCCAGTTGAGGCCCTTGCCGGTCAGCACCCCGGTAAACTCGTTTTTCAGCCGCTTGTACTGTCCGAACATGTAGCCGATCTCCCGGCCGCCCACGCCGATGTCGCCGGCCGGCACGTCGGTGTTCTCGCCGATGTGGCGGAAGAGTTCGGTCATGAAGCTCTGGCAGAACTTCATCATCTCCCGCTCCGACTTGCCCTTGGGATCGAAATCGGAACCGCCCTTTCCGCCGCCCATGGGCAGGGTGGTCAGGCTGTTCTTGTAGACCTGCTCAAAGGCGAGAAATTTCAGGATGCCCAGGTTGACACTGGGATGAAAACGCAGCCCCCCCTTGTAAGGACCAATGGCGCTGCTCATTTCTATCCGGTAGCCGGTGTTGACCTGCACATCACCGTTATCGTCAAGCCACGGCACCCGGAAGATGATCACCCGTTCCGGCACGACCATTCGTTCGAGAATCTTTTCCTTCATGTATTTCGGGTGTTTTTCCAGGTGCGGAAAGAGCGATTCCGCCACCTCGCGGACGGCCTGGTGGAACTCCAGCTCCCCGGGATTCTTGCGTACAACATCGGCCATGAATTCATCGACACTTTTCATCTGCGTTTTCCTTTATGTTTTCTGGTTAGGAATGTGATGGGCCGCGATTTCGCGTCATGCAACGGCTGCCGGTTCGTGCCGCAAAACACGGAGGTTGTCTCAATGCCGGGAATATTCGGTAGCTGCTTGCCGCTTATCATCTCTTCCCCGCACAGGCAGCTGGTTTGTCCAGCCGAAGTCGCTGCCCGGTCGTATGCCTGTTCTTCCGTATCACCATTTCGGCAAATGATTGCCGAAATGGTGATACATAGTACGGAGTCTGTTTTTTTTCAACTGTTAAAATGTTGAATTTGCGACATGAAGGGGGCCAACGAAATGATACCGGAAACACAAAAACAAATGTCTTCGGCAATTTTGCCGCAACATCTCGCACACCAACAGGGGCTCATCACGAACGGCAACAGAAAATACCGTGAAGCAGCCCCCCATTTCACCCTATTCCCCCAGGAAGAAAACAGCATGTCTGCCCCATGACCCCCGCCGGTTTCGGCAATTTTGCCTTTTTATTCATTTACAAACAGGGCCACTTCCCTTTATATTTTTTTCATGAGCGATAAAACGGAAAAAAAAGAACTGACCATTTTACGTCTTCTGCAAAAAGCGGAAGCACCGCTGTCCAGTTACAAAATACAGGAAAGCCTCCAGGCCATGGGCCAGGAGGTCAGCGAACGGACGATCCGCTATTATTTCAAGACCCTTGACGAAAAAGGATTGACGGAAAATCTGGGCAAAAAAGGGCGGATCATCACCCCGTTGGGCAAAAAGGAATTGAGCAAGGCCAGGGTTTTTGACAAAGTGGGTTTTCTGGAGTCGAAAATCGACCAGTTGACCTACCGGATGACCTTTGATCTCGCCCAAAAGAAGGGCACGGTCATCGTCAACATCAGCCTCATCGACAAGCCGACCCTGACCCGAGCTGCGCCAATGATATGCCAGGTATATGAAGCCGGCTACTCAATGGGCGCCATGATGGGGCTTTTCAGCCCCGGCGAGAGGGTGGGCGACATCACCATTCCACCGGGCATGATCGGCTTCGGCACGGTTTGCTCCATCACCTTGAACGGGATTCTCCTTGGCCACGGCATTCCGATCCATTCGAGTTTCGGCGGCCTCCTTGAACTGCGCCACCGAAAACCGGCGCGGTTCGTGGAAATCATCAAGTATGACGGCACGAGCCTCGACCCGCTGGAGGTCTTCATCAGGAGCGGCATGACCGATTATGTCGGGGCGATCAGAAACGGCAACGGCCGGATCGGCGTCGGTTTCCGGGAAGTGCCGGCCGACAGCCGCGACCGGGTCATTGACCTTATCGAAAAACTCAAGGAGGCCGGGCTGGGAGGATTTCTGCTGGTTGGCTGGCCGGGGCAACCGTTGCTTGAAATTCCCGTGCCGGAAGGGAGAACGGGTATTGTCGTCATCGGCGGCCTTAACCCGGTCGCCATTCTGGAAGAAACCGGCACACGGATCCAGTCCCGTGCCATGGCCGGCATGGTGGAATATGAACGCCTGTTTCACTACTCGGAAATGGAGGAGCGCATCCGCGGTTTGGCTTGAAAACGGGTCGCGCCGGCATCGCGGATGGCGCGCCAGGCGGCATCAAGAACCGTTGCCGCCGGAAGACTTGCATCGAGTGTTACCGCCGGTACGCCGATTTCCGCCAGATAGTCCCGCAGGCGCAGATATTCACCCGCAACACGCTCGAGGCGATGCCGTTTCTCGTGATAGGAGCGCGGACGCCTGGTCCACCCCCCTTGACATATCATTCGGTGGAGCAAGTCCGATTACAACAGTTGCCACCTGCCGCTTCACATCCGCAGATCATCGAGAAATTCCGATGGCAGATCGCCGCTCGTCACCAGCAGATGATCCCTTGCCCGGGTGCAGGCGACATAGAGCAAATGGCGTTCGGTATTGTAAACATCTTCCAGATCCGCGTTGTCGGTGACCGCTTCAATGCGGGCCTGGAGCGGAATGATTTCATCGTCGCAGGCCATGACGACCACGGCACGAAACTCCAATCCTTTGGCCAGGTGCATGGTGCAAACCGAAATGAACCCCATTGTCGTTTCAATGGTATCATCAATGATTTTGCAGGGAAAAGCCGAGTGCGCCACGGCACTCCCGGCTCTATCCAGTTCCGCGGCCGAACGTACGAACACCCCCACCTCATGCGGCATGATTCCCTCAGCCATCCTCTCCCGCAACCATTGTCCGACGAACCGTGCTTCCTCATCTCTGCTCACCAGCTCCCTGATAATCGGGCCTGGACCATTGAACACTGAAATGGTGCCCCGCCGTTCTTCGGTAATACCGTCCACATCGGACAATTCCGGAGCCAGCAACCGGTCTGCCTGCCTCCTGATCTGATGGGAGGTGCGATAATTGATCTTCAGGGTGCGGGAACGGCCGCGGATATCGACCCCGAGCCCCTTCCAGGAAAACGGCTGTTGAAATATCCGCTGCCCCAGGTCACCGGCAAAAAATAAACTGTTGGGCCGTCCACCAGCCAGGGCGGCAAGAAAACGGAGCTGGGGGACATTGATATCCTGGGCCTCGTCCACCACGCAGAAATCAAACGGAGATCGCGCAATTTCGATCAACCGGGCCGCCAGTTTGCCGAACATTGCCGCAGTGGTTAGAAGACCGTCAGACTGCAACCGTGATCGGACCTGGTCAAATATCGTCCAAAGCAACTGCCGCTGCTGTTCCGACAGACGGGTTTTCCGTCCCAGTCGAGGCACATCACGATATGCCTCCCACGTTTCCAGCTGCCAGGCGTCAACGATCAGCTCCCATTCGGTTTGCAGAAAGTTCGGGCTGAATTTGTGCCCTTCGACCCCGGCCGATGCCCCGGCCAGCAGATTGCGCAGCACGTTCCGGCCGGCAATCTTCGCCCGGCCGAAGTGCAGGCCATAGAGCCGCTGCCCGATGGCATCCATGGAGTGGAGATCCAACCGTTCGCCCAACCGGGGTTCATTGCCGATCAGCCGAAACAGTTTCGTGCGCAGGGCATTGGCCAGAGGCTCGGAAAAGGTGGTGAGCAGCACCCTGCTTGCAGGATTGGCGCGGGCCAGAAATACGGCCCGATGCAGGGCGACAATGGTCTTGCCGGTCCCGGCTGAACCGGAAACCCGGACCGGGCCGCCATAATCGCGCTCCACCAGTTGGCGCTGGGCAGGATGGAGAAAGATGGTCCATTTTTCCCACGGATAATCCAGGGCGCGCTCCAGTTCCTCGACATCGCTCATCACCCGGAAGCGACGCCGGGCGTCGGGGTGGTCGAAGGGGCTGTCGCCTGCGGCAGCCGGTTGAAACGGTTGCCGCGTTACCCCGGTAGCCAGGTCGAGCAGGGCCTCGGCCGCTTCGGCAGGAAGATGATCGGCCAGACCCAGAAGCGAATCCTCGTCTGCCCGCCGGACATCCGCCAGCCAGTCCGCCGGCACTCCGTAGCGCAGCAGGTTATCGTCGGACATGTGGGCAAACAATGGCGGCTTCGGCTCCGCCGCCTCCACGTAAACGGGGATGATGATCTCCTGCACCGACTCCCGGACCTCCACCAGCTGGGCCGCCCCGGTGCTGGGATGGGTTTCCAGTTTGCGCCGCTCCGCCCACTGGTAGGCCTTGTCATGATGATCGACATAGCAGAGCAGCAGACTGTCATAGGTTTTATGAACAATCATGCGCAGATCACTGCTGACCCGTACCGACCAGAAATTCTTGTCCCTGGCGTTGTCAAGTTTGTGAAAACTCATGCCAGGACTGGCCGGGTTCAATTGCAGGTCAAAGGCCGTGGTCTTGACCGCCTTCTGCTCGTCGCCGGTGAGTCTGGCAAGGCTGTCGGTGAAGGTATCGGCGATACGGAAGTTCATCGTTTATGAGTCCACTTTCTTTCGAGGCAGCACGGTCTTCAGATAATCATCTGTTGCCTCAAACCCCGGGGCTGCCTGGTTGTCTCTTTTCATCAATGGAATTATCTTAGTGCGGACACCCATTCCCCGCGAGTCGACGTATGCATAATCACGAAGAATTTCCATAATAAGAGGGTTTCGCGGTGACCGCTGGCCGGCGATCATTTTGTCGACAGTCATTGAGTTCGGCATTTTCCCAGGACTGATGACTTCAAGCCGGTCTGCATAATTCGTTACCTCGATATCAACCGATCTTGTCCAGTCCCTGTGAGCGATTGCGTTTATCACTGCTTCACGAACGGCTTCCCAAGGATAAAGCCAGTTTTTTTCACGTCGCATGTGTTCGTCGACGTGGGAAGCCTCCTGGGAAATAAAGGGTTCGATAGCCGCGGCAAATTTTTCTATCAATCCTTCATCAATCAATTGTTTTCGCCCTGTCCCATCGTCTTGCCAACGGCCAACAAACGGGGCATCAATCACCACATCAAGCTGCGCCTGGTATTCCTTGTCTCTTCCTGTAAATGCCATGACTCGCAAGCCTGCCTGCCGAAGAAATTGCCGGGGATGAATACCGAAACAGAGTAAGCCTGCTATAGAACACACGATGTTTCCCATACCGTCTGATGCCATAAAGCCGAGACCCAGCAATCTCTCTTGCCATTCCGCATCTGTTACAGGGACATCGGGATCTCTCATGATGGCTGACAGATAGTACTTCAGCCGGTCTCTGTCTAAATGAGCCAAGGCTGTTCCGGTGACGGGAAGCACCTCGACGTGAAGAAGTCCGCCGCTTTCAAACAGCCGCAACTGTTGTTCACGGGAGGCCAACTCAGAACGATCACCCATGCGGATATAAATTTCCTCACGGTTATTGTGTTTCAGCATGTAAGGCTTGGAAATACCCTGGGCAATCGTAATAACTGCGACGCGACGTTGATCGTCAATTTTTATTTCTTCATAAAAGGGGATAATTTGCGGAAAAACCTTATCACGAAATATGTTCAAAACCCATTCCTGGGTGTTATGCTGCTGGATGCCTGAAATCGTCCCATCATCCTCGACGCCGAGAAAAATTCGGCCGCCTTGTAAATTTGCCAGTGCGACTATTTCTTTTGCCAACTGCTCAGGCCGAATATCGTCTCTTTTGAATTCCACACCTGAATTCTCTCCGTTGGCAAGAATCTCCAATAATTCAGTTTTCAACATATATTCACCTTAGTGCCTGTTCAAAAATAACAGGCCTTTAAAAGCCATACTTAGCTTTCCGTTGGTTAAAAGCCGTTTTTCCACCTTCAAGAATATCGGCGGCTTTATCACGAACTTGCGTCACATCAATGGCGCCTTGCGATTCAGAAGGCATATAGGCTTGTCCATCCCGGGCCTCAAAAACGCCGATCCACTCGGCATCCCCGAACACCGGTATGTTGGCGTTGTGGGTTGCGAAAATGAACTGGCGGGCTATTTTCGCTGACCTTAACTCAGCCACAATGCGATCAGCAATAAAGGCATTATCAAGATTATCTTCGGGTTGATCCATCAGCAGCGGATCAAGATTCTGGAGAAGCAACAAATGCAAAATAGCCGTGCATTGTTGCCCGGTTGACAGTTTATCCAGGGGCTTGAAGTTTTCCCGTCCCTCATGAGCGGTATTCAATTCAATGTCGATCAAATCGGGCAATTCCAGTTCTTCAAGTCGGAGAACTTGTTCGGTGGTCAGGCGCGCCAGGGCTTCGGCGACGGTGGGGGTGATACTCCAGCCGCTATCCCTGAGCGCATCGGCGCCACGGCGTATCAGTTCAGCCAATTTTACAGGCGAGAAATCATCCGCCTCCCGTATCCAGGCAAGCCGTCCCTCCGCTACGCTCTCCAGCCTGCAATCCAGGAGGAATCGAATGACCGGAGTGCGCTCAGCTTCGGGTTTGACGGTCAATTTGAGTTTTCCGGAAAGCCGCTTGTTCAGGCTTTTCAGTGAACGTTCAAATAAAGAGGAACGTTCCGCCCGGATGGATGACAGCTCATCAAGAATCGCTTGGCGTTGCCGGTTGAACTCGGTTACTACTTTCCTGCGATTCTCAATAAGCGTTTGCCTTGGTCTTATCCTCTCAATCTCTCGCAACAGACCCTGAAATTCGATACCAATTTCCTTGCCGGTTTTGCCTTCGAAAGCGGGAAGTTCCTTGAAAGTTTTTTCCAGTGCAGCCTCTTCCTGTTGTATACCCGCATTCAGTTCCTCAGCAATGGCAGCAATTCGGGCCTTGGCCGCGACATACTTCTCTTGCCATTGGCTCAGCAGGGCTTCGGCATCACCACGAAGATCATCCAAAGCCGCACGCAACTTACGCAGGCTTTCGGCATGGGGGAGATGGCCGATGGCGGAATCGCTCAGGAATACGGTGTCCGGCAGATTGTCGCGCACGGCTTGAAAGGCTTTATCGAGATTTCCGCCTTCTTCCTCTACTCCCCTTTTCTGTAAGCGCTTTTCCGTCTCAAGCAATGGCACAATTTTCAGTTTTTCTTCCAATCCCAACGATTTGAATTGCCCTAACTGTTCTTCCAATTTTGGCAGACGCGCGACCTCGTCTTCAATCAATGCCACATTCCCTTGCGCCTCGATCAACTTTTTTCTGTTCTCCGCCAGTTTGCCCAGTGTTTCCTGGATTCGCCTCTCGCCATCATGTTTTCCAGCATCCACGAACCGGGTCAGCAATTGGCGCTGGCTGGCCTTGTCCTGGGCGATTTCGTAAATCTCATTCTGCCCGTAGATTTCAATTTCGGGCAGCAAATCCGCAGGCGTAAATGAAGACGGATTGCCGCTCTCATCTTTCAGACTGACACTTTCGCCATAGCGTCTGGCAACAGTAAAACGCTTGCCATTCATTCGAGCGGAACGAATCACGATCTCTACTCGCGCTTTGGATTTACCCAGATTCTCTTTGATGATTTCGTCGTGTTGCTTTTGTGCGTTTTTGCCAATGGGTTTCAGTTGCAAGGCATAGCGGATGCACTCAAGCAGCGTGGATTTCCCGGTCCCGCGCCCGCCAATGACCGAATTCAAATGTTCGGAGAATTCAATTTGAACCTCATCCAGATAGCCACCCGTGACCTTCAGGCTCTCGATACGCGAGTAATACTTTTCGGAAACATCGCTGTTCAACCGTACCCGGGACTCCGGGTCTTGAAACGCCAGCTTGAATGACTCGAAGCATGGCCGGGTCATTTTGATCAGGCACGACGCTTTCTGGTCGGCCAAGTCTTCGGGTTTTGCCACGTCCTTGGCATTGATAATAGCAACCTGATTTTCACGCTGATAGTTGCTATCTACGTTTATCAATATTTTACGATAGCCATTGCTTTCGCCATTTTTTAGGTCGTCAAGCGCCCCAGGAATCTGTGCGGCCTTGAGCAATGGATTTTGCCAGACATGAACGAGTTTCTGGCGCAAGATCCCGCTTTCATTGGTACAATGAGCGGCATAAACGAAACCGCCTAGCTCCTCAACTTTAGCAAGGAGATCATTCCCCCCAAGATTGGACGGCCAAACACCGTTATCAGGATCAGTCAAACCTAATGCGCCAAGATAGCGATTAAGTTGGTCTCTTGAGGTGTCTTCCGAGAACAGACACACAAAATGCGTTTTCTCGGTGGAACAAATCTCAAAACCCGGAAATACCAGAATGCCGTTGGCATTCATGACCGTGCGAATAGCATCCACACCATCGACATTGCCGTGATCTGCCCAACCAATCACCTTGATCTCGTTATCCTTTGCGATACGCAGCAGTTCTTGATTGTACTGATCTTCCGTCAGGCCGTGGTCGCTACCACGCAAGGTTATATAACCCGCCGGGTTGACTTGCAGGGCGCATTTCCAAAATCTGGCTTTTGTGTATTGTTCGGTCATAACAATCCCCCCGATTCAGTGATTTTTCCCATCATAACACGAAACACCTTCATCACCTCATCCCCAAGATGATTGATTACCTTCACAGCAATCCGCATTGAACTGTTCGGAATAACCAAACAGTTGCCGCTGGAGTCAGTTCGCCATCTTCAAAGATGTGCTTGATGTGCTCACTGATGGTGCCCTTGGCCTTACCGAACAGCTCGGTCAATTGCTTCTGGCTCAGCCACAGGGTTTCCGCCTCCAGCATCACGTCGATGCGGGTAGCGCCGTCTTCGCTTTGGTAGATCAGGAATTGTTTGGGATCGGTCATGGCGTGGTATTAGTCCTTGAATCGCACAGTTGCAGATCAACCACTGTGGCTTGCCCGGCTTTCTGCTCTTCGCCGGTGAGTTTGGCCAGGCTATCGGTAAAGGTGTCGGCGATGCTAAAGTTCATAACGGGATCACTTTTAGATGTCTAAAGTCTCGATAGTGCTGTCCCCGAACCAATTACCGACAGTTTGAAGAGCAGCGCTTGAAAGTTTTTGAGTAAAAAGAATGGCTAGCCGTTTTTTCGGTCGGGAACAAGCAACGTAAAAAAGATTCCGATTACGTTCATACGCTAAAATCTTACTGGCGGGAATGTGTGCAACATCTCCAGCAAATTCAAACATTTCATTGAAATTATATTGATTCCATCCCCTGCCTACGATAACCAAAACATTTTCGAATTCAGCTCCCTTGACACCATGTTTCGTTTGGAACGGGGAATGACCAGAAAGGTAATGTGTTAACGCAATGATTTCCTGATATGAAACTCCTCTTAACGCCTCTAGTTCTCGCAAAGCACGGGGTATTTCTTCGCCAGTCCCCGGATCGAACTGAGATAACTCTCGTTCTAGTCTTTCAACATTATCAG
Source organism: Desulfobulbaceae bacterium DB1 (assembly GCA_001914235.1). Lineage (NCBI taxonomy): Bacteria > Pseudomonadati > Thermodesulfobacteriota > Desulfobulbia > Desulfobulbales > Desulfobulbaceae > Desulfobulbaceae bacterium DB1. The sequence goes on along the minus strand of MQUF01000001.1, from coordinate 22,266 downwards.
GAAGTCTTGGCCGTCTAGTTTGGCGTAAATGATCGATTACTTCGGCAACCGTCCCGATGTTTCTAATCGCCATGAGACGATCCATGGCGGCTGACCATTTTCCCTTGTCAGCATGGCCCTTAATTACAGGAACGTTCCCACCCAATATGTTAAACATTTCCCCATATTTTCTTTCACTATATGCGGCACAAGCGGGCTCAAGGCTATCTGCAAAAAAAGCAATATGAGGATGTTCTTTCTTCGTAAATGATTCATTAAAAGCGAAGACGGGAGGAATGCTGCTATACCCTTGTTTGGCTGCGAGCACACGATGTGTTAGCATCAAAATCTTACTCTTTCCGGACGACAGGTCCCAATCATCGTGAGAGAGACGATCTAAAACCATATTAAATGCAAGATCGGCCGCATCATCAGGCAAATCTCCTTGCCAGTGATTTTGGGTCTTCCGCGCCCCTGGCCAGTTATTTGTATGGAAGATACGAACACTACCCAGATCGCCAGGGTCCACGACAAACTGGGGCAAAGCCGGCCTCATTCGATTAAGACAATCAACGACAGCACCCACAGACCGGAAGTTGGCTTGCTTGCCAATAACAGTTAAGCTATCGTGCTCGATCTTTCCGCAGCCATCACCATAGATTTTCTGCCAATGATCTCCGAAGAATCCGAATTGTGGGGAGCTAGCTTGCCCTAGAAAATGGATTTTTATCGATTCAATCCAACCCGCGTTAGTATCCTGATATTCGTCAATCAAAATTATGGGATATTTAGAGGTGACAATAAGTCTAAATTTCTGGTTTGACATCAGGGAAATAGTTAAACTCAGAACATCGTCGTGATGGATAGAAACACGATCATCCCGAATGCTACGGTGACCTAAAGTGTATTCAATTACTCGATCACCTAAATCACCAACTTCAGCTAGTCTGTCTTGCCATTGACTAAGTTGTGCCAAAGCATCTCGCATTGAGCGCTGGAACCCGCTGATTAACGACCAGCAAAATGCATGTATTGTGTCGCAAAAGATGAGGGGGCTACTGTCTGTTCTCGCTTTAATCTCATCTTTCGCGACATTAGTGAACGTGATACATGCGATCTTTTGGTTACGATTTGGGAGTTTGTGTTGATCCCGTTTTATAAGATATTGCAGTGCCTTAACAAGTGTGTACGTTTTCCCGGCTCCAGCACCAGCTTCAAGCAGAAAGCTCTCGCCACGTTCAAGGCAGCCATATACCTCAGAGAGAGCTTGTTCACTGGCTTCCTCAGCAGGATTCAATAGAGGAGTTGGCTCAGGCATCTTGTCCACCTTCTATCGATTCAGGATCTGTAGCCACCACTCCCAATTCAGTTTCAACAGTTTGTGTTACCCCAGCTGCGAGCCATTTCAGACCGTCGAGGATATAACGAGGTGGATTCCAGTTTTTGTCATCTATAGCGTGTTTGAGCGCAAATTGAGATTTCTTAATCTTTGAGGCCATTGCATAGGCTTTTTGGGCTTTGTCGTTGGATGCCCCGTCTGTAATTTCAAATTTCTCTAAGTTTGCTAAGATAAAAGCATCTTCGAAGGACCTACCACAAGGGTCACCTTCTGTTTCCGGCACCTGGTAAGCAATACGCTTTAGTCCTTTAATTTTTTCTTGGCTATCTTTTGATACTAAGGAGCTCAGCGAACAATCTCCTCCAGAAAACCAAGAGTTAAGACAAGCGTTGCTTGAGGCAGTTCCTTCATGAACTGGACAAGCGCTACCTCCTGCGGCTATCACCGCGTCGATGTCGGTGATTATAAGACTCCGTAATTCAAGGAATTCCAATAGATCAAAAAATATGTGGGCATAGGCCCCGCCAACTTCCATGATTGTCAAGTACTGGCTTGACAACTTGGGAGTTTCTGGAGTCCCTGTTTCCATTTTATCTATTATCACAGGCAATAGAAGTCGTTCACTAGTCCCTTCTATAAGCACAGCCTTATCAGCGAAAAAAAGATCACAGCGTGTGAGAGTCAAATACTGATGGAGAAACTTCTTGTGATCTCCAGGGGCCTCTTTCAACCCCTCACGGAGATCTTTAATTATAGTTTGCCTTACTACGGATGCTCCGGTGGGAAGATGTGGCAAGAAATATCTGATAGCTTCAAAACCAGCCGCATTGGCAATATGTGATGAATGGGTTGACACAACAAATTGAATAGGCCAGGGAAGCTCTATGCCCTCTTGAGCATTAAGCTGCCGCGTTATCTTGGAAAGTTGACGTATAAAAACTTCCTGCATCTGAGGATGTAGATGCGCCTCAGGTTCTTCGATAAAGATCAGATTTACGCCGGATGCGCTAGTCTCAGCTCTGAATTTTCTATAAAAACTGACGATTTGGAGAAGGATAAATACGAGGTTTCTTATTCCTAGCCCGTTATATGATTCCGGAAGATGAACTCCATATTGCCCGGCATATCTGACTTTAGTATGGTTTGAGAGTAGCCGTTTGACATCTAATGTAGTTTCCGTTTCTATATCATGACCCCCAAGACCGGGATACCCAAAAGTGGCCAAAGTAGGCATGAGGCCTTTTAGTTTAGTGTTGAAATCAATATCTACTTTTTCTTGTATTTCAAGAACTGCCTCCTGTAATGCCTTCGCGATAAGTTGATCATTTTCATCAGCAGTTGGAGACGTTGCTGAAGTAAAAAGACCTTCAAGTATTTTCGCTAAAACGTCTTTTTCTTTAGATGTGTTGTCATCAAGTCCTCGCTGTGCATTGATGAGATCAGTTTGGAGGAGAGAGCGTAGCGAAGATTGCGATAGCTGTTTTCGGTTGGAGGAATCCCGAGGATCTTCAGCCCATACCCTCAGAATAAATAACGCTGGGATCCGTTCTCGCAGAACACGAAAAAAACTTAAGCGAGTTTCGTCAGACAGCGCCTCCGTCGGCAACCCCTCAAATAACGGGCCGATACCACCATCCTTTAATTCATACCGGGAGACTGCTAATGCTTCATTGCTGTCGGGATCGAGGTCGATGATAAAATCACTGAGGTGGCCAAAATCTGGTTGAGCGGGATCATACTTAAAATATATCCTCAACTCTATGCTTGGCAGAAGTTCCCTGACAACATCTTCTTCTGCCCCTTCATTATGGGCACTTAAAGCTGCGCAAAAATTGTCATAGGAAGCGTTTGAGAAATCCTCGATCTGAAATTTCGGGCTTTGATCAATCAGGAACCTGCGAATCACCTCTGACAGGGAGGTTTTACCACTATTATTCCGTCCCACAACAAGGGTTGTTTCTTTTTCCAAAACTAATTCAACATCGAGCAATAGCCTAAAGTTTCGTACTCTGATCTTACTAATAAACATGAGGTCCGTCCTTAATTGCTAACATCATTTACTCGAAACACCTTCATCACTTCATCGCCGAGGTGGTTGATTACCTTCACCGCAATTCGCCCGGTTTTGGGTTTGTCGAAGGGGCGGGAGGTGTCGCTATTTAGAGTTGCCCAGGCCTCTTCGTTGATTTCGGCTTTCAATGTTGTCTTGAGGGACTTGTAGGGATCGTTGGCCCCCAGGAAGTAGGCGTGGCGGACAAAAAAGCTTTCTTCGTTGTAGTCGGTGTCGATGAACCAGCAGGCAATGCCTTCGGCGGAATCGCTCCTGACCTCGCCGGAGTTGGGGTCAAAGACGTCCACGCCGTTGACCTTGACCTGGATCTGGTCATCTGTTGCCTTGATGATATCGATATCCGGTTCGCCGAAGATGACGAAGAGATTGCCCTTGCCGGTGTTCTTAAGGTCATCGGCCATGTGCAGGTCGGCGTTCATCCGGGCTTTCAGCACCGGGATGCGGCCGAGTTTGTCGAACTCGGAGGAGTGGGCATCGTAGTTGAAGGCGCAGGCGATGAGCACATCAAACCCGGCATCACCGGCCTCGCGGGCCGCCTGCACCAGATCGGGACGGGAGACGGTGCCGAACTCGGGGCCGACGAAAATCGCTGCGCGCTTTTCTGAAGTTTGAAGAGTGAAGGGTGAAGAATGAAAGTCGGCAGATCCACCCTCTTTTTTTTCACTCTTCTCTCTTCCCACTTCACTCTTCTCCTCGTATCGTCCTTCGGCGCAGACCAGATCGCCGGGCCAGGGGGTCAGCGAGGTGAAGGCGATCTTGTCTTCCTTATGGGCCTGCTGGACTCCTGCGGTTTTCAGGTTTTCCAGGATCATGGCGGTAAAATCCCGCTCCTCGCCGTAGCTCCCTTTGGGCTCCATCGTGGTGTCGAGCAACTCGTCATCAGCGCCGACGGCCAGCACCCGGTGCGGCGACAGGCTCTCCACGGTAAAGGGACCCGCCACCCGCACCTTTTTCCTGTCCTCATAGGGTTTGTCGTAGAGGTATTCAAACTCGGCCTTGGCGGCAATGGAGGCGTCAATTTCCTGTTGCCGGGCGATGCGTTGCCGCCACCAGTCGGCATGGAGTTTTTTTGCGGCCTCCGGCCATGTTGCGTCAGCTTCGCGGGGGATTTCCCATTCTTCCCAAGGCCCCTTCACTTTTTCACCCTTCACTTTTTCACCCTTCACTCTTCCCACTTCACTATTCAGCCGCAGGCGTAACGGTTCAAGTTTTTCCTGGAATTTTTCCCAGATGACGTCAATTTCGCTGTTGTTGGCGATGGATTTCAAGGTGATGTGCGGCACCCGTTCATAGACAAAGCCCTGGCGGATATCGCCCCGACTGGGCCGGCTCGATGGCGCAGTGCGGGTGATTTCCGCTTCCTTTACCTGCCCGTCCCTGGAATCGGCCAGCAGATAATAGGAATACCGTGCCCCCATGATCCTGGCTCGGGCCAGGGCCAGAGCGACCCGGGAGGTGTCGATGGTGATCCAGCGGCGGCCCCACTGTTCGGCCACGTAGGCGGTGGTAGCAGAACCACAAGTTGGGTCGAGAATGAGATCGCCAGGGTCGGTTACCATCAAGATGCACCGCTGCACAGCAATTCCCGATCGCCATGTAACTATCTGATTTTATGATTATTTCTAAAATAGACCTTCGTAAACATTTTTGGTGCCGACAGGTGTCTTTTCTGACATTGGCGGCGGGGTATGCATGTATAACTATTTAAAATAACAAAGAAATTTTTTAAACTACGGCGCATTTTGTTATTGACAACCCACTGAAGGGGTGGTCGCGATTTTTCTATGTGATATCAATAAATTACATAGGAGATCGCCATGAAGCCGCGCAAAATTTACCGTATCGAAGCCGTCAGAAAACTGGCCGCCAAATCCAAAAGAACCGTGAGAAAACATCTTAATGCCGACGCCCTGATCCAACTGATGCGCGAGGATTTTCAGAAAATCCCCGACCATCGTGCCGGCAATGCAAAAATATCACTTGGTGATGCCTTGATGTCAGCTCTTGCCATGTTCCAGCTGAAAGATCCCTCTCTGCTTGCCTTTGACAAGCGGCGGCGCGAAGAGCCGGAAAATCTCCATACCATCTGGGGCATTGCCGATATTCCCTGCGACAGCCAGATGAGAGACATTCTCGACCCACTGGATCTCTCCTCGCTGCGTGCCCCTTTTCGCAGCGCGTTCCGGCAGCTGCAACGCGGCAAGGATTTTGAAAAGATGGCCTTTCTGGATGGCCATTACCTGCTCAGCGGTGACGGCACCGGCTTCTACTCCTCGGAGAAGGTGTCATCCGATTACTGCATGGGCAAGAAAAACAATAACGGCAGCATCCTGTATTACCAGCAGATGTTTGCCGCCGCCTTTGTGCACCCGGACCACAGGGAGGTCATTCCCGTCTTTCCGGAAATGATCACCAGAAAGGACGGAGCAAAGAAGAACGACAGCGAGCGAAATGCCGCTGGTCGATTCTTCGAAGAATTTCGCCGGGAGCATCCGCACCTGAAGGTGATCGTGGTGGAAGACGGGCTGAGCAGTAATGGCCCGCATATCCGGGACCTGACACGGCTTGATCTGCGTTACATTCTGGGCGCCAAACCGGGCGATCATCAGTTTCTCTTCAACCGCATGGACGAAGCGGTTGAGCTGGGCAAGGCGACGGAATTTCAATACACAGATCCGGATGAACCAGAAAAGATCCATTATTTCCGCTTCATCAATCAGGCACCGCTCAACCAGTCAAACCAGGATCTGCTGGTCAATTTCCTGGAATATTGGCAGGTTGATAAACATGGCAAAACCACCAAATTCAGCTGGGTAACCGATCTTCCCATCACCAGGGAAAATGTTGTTGCTATCATGCGTGGCGGCCGAGCCCGCTGGAAAATCGAAAATGAGACCTTTAATACCTTGAAAAACCAGGGTTATAATCTCGGTCACAACTATGGCCTTGGCGAAAAGAATCTCAGCGCTGTTTTCGCCATCCTGATGATGCTGGCCTTCCTGCTCGACCAGATTCAGCAGATGAGTTGCTGGCTCTTCCAGGAGGCATGGGCCAAGGCGGAATCAAAAAGATACCTGTGGGAGACTGTCCGCGGTTTTTTCCACAACTACCGGGTTGATTCCATGGAGACCATCCTGCGGTCCATAGCCCATGGATTCGAGCGGAGAGAATTGAAAGAGGCATGCGCAACGTAACGACGGATAGCAGTAGATTGTCAAGGAGCGGGCCGTGTCAAGCCATGGTTGGCAAGGCGGCTGGACTGGTACGTCCAAAAACTAAAAAAAATGGCCGGAAATCAGCATAAAACGGCTAAACTGAACCGATCATCGAAAAACGGCGACTCATCATGGCTCTTTTTACACAAACGTCGCGAAATTTTATCATCCAAAAGGGTAGCGATGCCCATAACGGGAATGGCTGACCGCTGCACTACCCGCCATGCAGTTTGGACTACATAAATTGGGTTTTCCTCGCCCTTCACGTCATCCCAAAGGTTCCCAACCACCACGGCAGGTCTATCGTCGTGCCTAACCACCCCGGCAAGAGAGTCTCCCCCAGCATCAAATAGACGCCCAGATCGTTCTAGTCGTCGTATGCCTGCCGGATTATCAAAGCTCCACTGTCTGTTCTTTCCGCACTTCTTGAGGTTATCCCTGTACAGGTAGTCCACGCTTCGTGTCTCATGAAGATGCTGACTAACTATTGGATAGTTAACCCTAGCCCAACCCCACCCCTTGTTCAATCGCCTTTCGATTTCTTGAGGCTTGACACCAGTTACACGGAACAACTCCCCATCTGAGGACATAAGAGTGTTAAACTTACTATCCTCTTCTGGTGATTTCCGGTACTCCACAGGACGACGAACTTTCAGCGAATCACTATTCCGCGAAAACCAGACTATGAAATCAAACATACTTTCGGTGACGAGCGTAGAGCCTTTCTTCTTGACCGCGATCGTATTTACATAATTCGACGCACCGAATACTTCCTCAAGAAGCGCTTTTACCAAATGCAAGTTCTCATCCCCAATCTGCACAAAGATCGACCCGGAGTCAGTCAATAAATCCCGGGCCACGGTCAGTCGGTCCCGCAGATAGGTCAGATAGGAGTGAATCCCGTCCCGCCAGGTATCCCGGAAGGCCTTGACCTGCTCCGGCTCGCGGGTGATGTGGCCGGCATTGCCGTCCTTGACGTCGCGGCTGGTGGTGGACCACTGGAAGTTGGAGTTGAACTTGATGCCGTAAGGCGGATCAAGGTAGATGCACTGCACCTTGCCGCGCAGTCCCTCACGTTCGGCCAGGCTGGCCATGACCTGCAGGCTGTCGCCCAGGATCATGCGGTTGGCCCAGTGGGCGTCGTGCTGGTAAAATTCTGTCCTGGCGCTCTCGCTGGGCAGGCCGTTGAAATCGGCAAAGAGATCAAGCTGCCGGGCCTTGCCGCTTTCCTCCTGCTCCCTGGTCTGCCGCAGCAGATCGTCGATCAAGACCTTGGGATGAACCTTTTCCTGGATATAGAGGGGCGGGGCCTGAACCACCAGATCGGACCAGTCCTGCTCGTCCTTGCCGCGCCAGACCAGCTGCGGGTCCAGATCGCGGTTGCGCCGTTCATAGGCCACCCGCACCGAGCTTTTTTCCGCCTCGTGCATGATCGACTGATGCTCGGCCGTGGGGATGTTCTTCCGAGTCGCCTCGTCGTGCTTGATCGACTCGACGGTGAGTTTGTTTGGTAATTTTGCCATGGCTGTCAAAGAGTGAAGAGTAAAGTGGGAAGAGTGAAAAGAAGATTATTTTTACCTGTTACTCTTCACACTTCACTCTTTTTTCTCTCTCCTTTCTCATTATTTAATCGACATTTTTTCACAATCGAAGTCAGAATGGCAACCAACTGACCGGCTTCATTAATCAAATCAGACAACTGTTCAACAGGAAAAATTCTTGTGGCAGCCAATAACCGTAACCAGTAATGAGCTTCACGCGCCTCTTTGCAGGCAATGGAATATTTGGAGACAAAATCGGCCCGGCTCTGACTGCCTTGCCCTTCTTCCACATTTGCGCCAATTGAAGTGCCGGAGCGTAGCAATTGATTGGCAAGGGTTCTGCTGACCCCCGGTGTCTGATCCATTATCTGGCACAACCTGACCACCTGCGTGGCAAAAGTAAATGTCCTTTCCGGCAAGTCTCTCCTCGGCTCTGGCATTTCACTCTTCACTCTTTACTCTTTCCAATTTTCTTCCTCTTAACCGCTTCAGGAATCTCCTTGAAATTATCCCGGCTCGATACCCGCCGTCCCGACTTCTTCTCCAAATCCCGGCGGGCATTGCCGGCAACCGTACCCCCTTCGATGGCCGCGCCCCGATTCTCGCCGTAGCCCTGGGCATCCTTGTTGCGGGCGATCTCGGTGGTGGAGGCCTCGCCCAGCATGGTGAAAATCAGCTCCAGATCTGTCATGTGGTCACGCAGATTATCCGCTGGTTTTTCCAGACTCTTGAAGGCCTTGTACTCCGCAGGCGTCATGCCGAAGGTGGCGCGGCTGATCTCGGCGGTGAGAATGGCGTATTCTCTTTGCTCCTTCACCCCTCGCTTCTGCCACTCGTTGGTCAGTTCGTCCCGGATGGCGATACCGCGCACCCGTTTTTCAATCCATTCGTCGCTGTACCCCTTGGCCTTGTACAGCTCCCGCATGCGTTTGGCGGCCAGCTCCGGGTTTTCGATTTCCTCCAGCCGCTCATAGCCGACTCGGGCCAGCCAGCGCTTGAAGGGTTCGGCCTTGGGGGAGGGGATGGACTGGATAATGCGCAGCAGCCCTTCAGCATGGGAGCAGTCGGTTTCACGCAACTTGCCATCCGGTGCTTCGAGCTTGAACTGTCGACAAATTGTCGACAGTTCAAGGCCGCTGATCTTCTCCCGTTGCTTGATACGGTACCAATAGTCTCTTGGATTCGGGCTGTCGGTTAACACCGCAACCACATCAATAACGGAAAAATACCACAGCTGCTCCGTCTCATTCCAAACGGATCGAATTTTTTTAGATTCAAATATTTTGATATTACTCATGAATTCCTTTCCTTCATTCTTCACTCTTCGCTCTTCACAATTTTTTCTAGCATCTGATCGAAGGCCTCTTTCACCCTGGCCTCGAAATCCGTCTCAATCCGGTAGACCTCGGTGAACTCGGCAAAGGCCCAGCGGCCATAGTGCCCCAAGTTGTTTACCCCCGGCACCCAGTAGGTTTCCATGGTGGATTTCTTCTCCTTGGCGTCCTCGCGGCGGTAGCCCTTGATCTCGACGATGAGGTGGAGAGGGTCTTCTTGCCCATCGCCGCTCCCGCCATCCCTGGCTCCCGCGGCATTAGGACGTCCCTGTCCGTCATCCACCATTACAATGAAATCAGGAATATAGGTACGCGTTTCCGAGCCATAGCGATACGGCACCTCCAGCCCGAGGTTGTGGTTCTTGACGTAGGCCTTGACCTTGGCGTGGGATTCGGCCACCCGGCAGAACTCCGCCTCCCAGTCGCTGTCCAGTACCACCCAGTTGACGTGGCAAGCACGGGCATCGGTCTGCCAGCGGTCTTTCCTGGAGGTGTTGAAGTTGACGTGATTGGTGGAGCCGACCGGGTTGTAGGGATCGAGTACCGCCTTGATAGGCCGGTTGCCTTGTTCCGCCCTGGTGATGGCAGCGGTGATGCGCTCGCAGGCCATGTCCGCCAGCTCCTGATACATGAGCTGGGCCGGATAGGTGCTCCCCTTGCAGACCAGACAGGTATCGAGCCACTGTTTGGTGATTCGTTTCAACTGGCCGAAGAGATGAAGTTTGGGTTCCTCGCCTGGGTCGCGCCATTTGGTATAGAGCAAACGCTGGGTGAGATGAAACAGCAGGGTGGAGCGGCGCATGTCTTCGAGATGTTTCAGACTCAGATCGACAGCCTCGCCGATAATACCGGCATTTTGGGTGATGGAGGGGCCGACAATATCCGGTGAGAGTTCCAGCACGGAATCGTCGTTGAACTCGGCGCTCAGCCGTTCTTCCGGCAGTTCCACCCGGTAGCCCGCTACCCTGGGAAAGCGGATTTCCAGGTGGTCGCGATCGGGGCGCACCGCCTTGACCTGCACCGTTTCCCGGGGCGGCTGGGGAGGGGCCACCACCGGCTTGGCGGTGAAATCAAAGGGAATGCCCAGCACATCGGCATATTCAACATTGAACAGATCCTCCTCGTTCAGGTCATAGGACTGACGGCGCAGGGCCCGGCCGATGACCTGCTCGCAGAGCAATTGGGTGCCGAAAGCGCGCACCCCGAGGACATGGGTGACGGTGTTGGCGTCCCAACCCTCGGTGAGCATGGAGACCGAGACCACGCAGCGGATCGATTCACCCAGGCGCCCCTCTTTGCCCACGGTGTTCATGACCTCGCGCAACAGGTCCTGATCGGTAAGGTTCTCGGCCTGACGGAGGTCGCCGGTGCGCTCGACGATCTCGCGGCGGAAGCGGTCGATTTCGTCGGCTGCCATTTTGCGGAAATTGCTGTCCAGGGCATCGCCGGATTCAAGCTGCTCGCTGTCAATCAGCAGGGTGCGGGGCCGCCCCAGTTGGTTGCCGTGTTCATCGAAGTTGCGAAACAGTGCCAGCCGGCCGTTTTCCAGGGTGCTGGTGCCGTCTTCATTCTCTCGATGGAAACCGGAGATGAAGTCATACACCAGCTTGGAAGTGGAGGTATTGTTGCAGACCACGATGAAACAGGGCGGCACCGAAATTCCTTCCTGCTGCCAGAGCTGGAAGGTTTTTTCGTAATGACCGTAAAGTGCCTCCAAAGCGGTCTGCAACCTGACCGGCAAACTGAGGGGATCAAGATCCTTCGCCTTGCCGCGCCCTTTTTTGGGCATATCCTTGCGAATATGTTCCCAGAGGTTGCGGAACATGGGCATTTCATCGCCGGGCAGGTTCTGGGCCACCGGCACCCGAGGCAGTTTGACAATGCCGCATTCGATGGCATCCATCAGGGAAAAATCACTCATGGTCCAGGGAAAGAGGGTGCCCTCGGCATAACCGGAGCCACTGAGAAAAAATGGGGTGGCCGAAAGATCGAGGACCCGACTCAGGCCGAGTTTGCGGTTGACGATTTCAAGTCCGGAAATCCAGAGGCGGGCGGCCTCGTTGTTCTTTTCCGCCTCTTTGCGTTCGTCGCCTTTCAGCTTTTCCTCTTCCTCATCCCCCGGCTTTTCCCGGTAGCAGTGATGGGCCTCGTCATTGATGGCAATAATGTTTTTCATGCCCATCAGGTCCGGCATCACCCGCTGGAGCATCTGCCCCTCGGTTTCCAGGGTGTGCAGCTCTTCACCGCCGCGCCCCTGCAGCAGCAGTCTGCCTCCCTTGGAAAGCTCCAGCCGTTCACGCAGCTTAAAGGCGTGATAGTTGGTGATGACGATCTTGGCTCGCTCCAGATCCCCCAGCATATCGTGGGGAATCAGCTCCCGGCTCTGGTAGTAGCTGTCCGGATCATTGGGCTGCAAAACGCGCAAACGGTCACGGATGGTAATGCCGGGGGTGACGATCAGAAAGCCGCGGCTGAACTTTTTGCTGGCGGGGCGGCGCACGGCGTTGATGGTCTGCCAGGCGATCAGCATGGCCATGACCGTGGTTTTGCCCGCGCCGGTGGCAAGTTTCAGGGCCAGGCGCATCAATTCGGGATTGGCATCGTGGTTGGCGCCGGCCAGGTGCTCGATAAAACGGGTGCCGACCTTGCCGATTTTTGGTGCCACCTCGGTCAACCAGATGGCGGTTTCAACCGCCTCGACCTGACAGAAGAACGGCCTTATTGAGCTGAAACGGTGGCGCCGCCAGTGCTGGAGCAGACGAGCGGTTTCAGGGGTTACCTGCCAGTCACCGGGGTTCTGCCGGCTTCGCCACTGGTCGACATGCCTGCGAAGTTCATTGATGATTGAGGTGGGGTCGTACTGCTGGGTTTGGGATGTCAAATCATGCACGGCAAAAAGACTTTGCTGGATTGCCTTGCCCTGCCGTTTTCTTGGTTTTGGAATCGGGGTGATGAACTTGGCGGGCCGGCGGTTCTCAACAATCTTTTGCGTCGGCTGGCCCTGATCGTCAAGCTCCCAGTGGCGGACCGGATCGACATAGGGGGAGTTGAGAATAGGCTTTTCGAAAAATCGGTTATCCATATCTATTTATATGATATTGAAATTATGGTCAAAATACATATTTAAGAATCTTATCCAACTCTGCGGGATTATTTTTCCCCCGATGGTCCCTGAATAAAATTTTACTCCAACAAAACCCTCACCGATCGCCAACCAATTTCCTCAGTTAATACCCCGCATACCCTCAATAATCAAGCACATAATCCATCTTTTGCACAGCCGGACGGAAGAATTTTCCTGACATACGCGGAAATATTTTTCCATTTTTTTCGATTGCGGCAAAAGTATCTTGACGCTTCATTTTCAGCACTTTTTGACAAAAGGGGGCCTGTAAAGAATTTTGTGTAAATGGTTTTCATTTTTAATTTTCAATATGCAGGCATTCTGTCGCCGAACAAGATTGAAAAGCGGTTCAAGGCAGCCTTCCAGTCTCTGATTGGCATAGTCCATTTTTTGGCGATATTGTTCAGCGCCATGTAAAGCAGTTTAAGCATCGACTCGTCATTGGGAAATGAACCCCGGTTCTTGGTAACTTTGCGCAGTGACATGTTCAACGACTCAATAGCATTGGTGGTATATATCACCTTGCGTATCTCGGGCGAATACGCAAAAAATGGGGTGATTCTTTCCCAATTTCTTCGCCAGGATTGGCCGATGGACGGATGCGTTTTGTCCCATTTTTCTTCAAAGGTCATCAGTTCCATTTCGGCCTGCTCGGCTGTTGGCGATTGGTAAATGGCCTTGAGATCCGCAGCCACCTCTTTGCGCTGTTTCCATGAGACATATTTCAGGGAATTGCGCACCATGTGGACGAGACAGAGCTGGACCTGGGTGAAGGGGAAAACCGTCTCAATGGCTTCAGGAAAACCCTTGAGGCCATCGACGCAGGCAATGAAAATATCCTGCACGCCACGGTTTCTTAGCTCAGTCACTACCTGCAACCAGAACTTGGCGCCCTCGTTTTCGGCAACCCACATTCCCAGGACATCCTTGACGCCGTCCATGGTGATGCCAATAGCCAGATAGACCGCCTTGTTCTTAACATGCCCATTGTCGCGCACCTTAACCCGGATAGCGTCCATGTAAACAATGGGATAAATGGGGTCCAACGGGCGATTTTGCCAAACTTTAACCTCGTCAGCAACGGCATCGGTGACCGTTGAAATCAGGGTGGGAGAGACATCAACTCCGTAAATGTCTTCCAAGTGCCCCTGAATCTCCCTGGTAGTCATCCCTCGGGAGTAGAGAGAGATAATCTTGTCGTCAAAGCCGGGAAAGCGGGTTTGCCCTTTGGGAATGATGACCGGATCGAAACTGCTGTCGCGGTCGCGCGGGACCTCAATCGGCATTTTACCGAAGTCGCCCTTGATGGTCTTTGCAGAGTTACCATTTCGGGCATTACCGCCTTTGGTGACGATGGTTCCATGTTTTTCGTGGCCCAGGTGGACGGTCATTTCCGCCTGTAACGCCCGCTCCAGTAAGGCCTTGGTGAGCTGCTTGAGCAGCCCGTTTTCACCGATCAGTTCTTCGGGCTTCTGGTAATTGTAGTCGGCAAGTAAACGATCCAAAATTTCTTTATCAATGGCCATATGAGCTCCTTTTTAAAGGGTAGTTTTTTGACTTACTCAGTCATAGCCATTTACACAAACTATTTTACACCCTCACAAAAGGCGAATTTTGACTGACCCGCCAAAAGTCGCTCAATGCCCCACAGTGTACGATAAACTGTTGATTTATCGTTACGACAATTTGAAGCCAGGACTTTTTACGAATCCATCAATCCTAAGGTGTTGATTTTTTATCACCCTGTCGCGGATAGACTGAGAGCGGCAGGACCGATCCCCATGATGGCGCGCCAGGCGGCATCAAGAACCGTTGCCGCCGGAAGACTTGCATCGAGAGTTACCGCCGGTACGCCGATTTCCGCCAGATAGTCCCGCAGGCGCAGATATTCACCCGCAACACGCTCGAGGCGATGCCGTTTCTCGTGATAGGAGCGCGGACGCCTGGTCTGTTTCAGTTTTTCGTGAATACGTTGCTCGGCAACCTCGGCCGGAAGGTTCAGCACGAGATACATGTCCGCCAGACCGCGCCGGGTCAGGGTTATTGCCGTTCTTACCCGCCGTTGCGGGGCCAGAAAACGCAATGCCGGAATATGGGCGGTGACCAGTGCGCACACATCGATAACGCCGTCGCGGTCCTCCAGGCAGAGATCCGGGCGGTACCGTTCGAGCAGGGCGGGCAGCCGCTGCAGCATCCAGTGCCGCTGCAGATTGCGAAAAACATGGCGCAACGGATGCGCGCCTTGCGGCAAGGACCCAAGGAGGTCGTGCCGCTCTTCCGACCCGACATGCAGCGTCACCCGCTGACCGATGCTCATGACCGTGCAGGATGGCGAAAACCGCTGTTCAAGCCCTGCAACCAGGGTGCTCTTGCCGCTGCCGTCAATCCCCAGGATGCCGACTCGAAACGTCACTGGCCGCGTTGGCGTATTCACCCTTTCTTCCTTGTTTTCCTCCGAATCCGACAAATTTGTCCTCCTCCTTCATTTTTGTAATCTTCCCGACAAATCAGCAGAACCCCATCGGCCCGCAGTGATCAATCCCCGCAGCGTCATCCACATATAACTTCCCGCAATCACACAACATTCTTCAACAAATTCGCCTTGGCACACCGGTTGCTATAAACTTTGATCAGACAGAACACAACAAATACCGCCTGATCGAATTTTACCCATTTTCGCATGAGATCCCCATGGAAGCAATCGCCTTAAAAGAAAGAGAAGATCAGATCCACCGCACAGGAGAAACACCCTTTGCGATATCCTGCGACAAGGACAGTCTGGCCGGGGCGGTCAGCCAAAGGGCCTGCGTCTTTTGCGGCTCGCGGGTCGTGCTCTACCCCATTGCCGACGCACTGCATCTGGTGCACGGCCCCATCGGCTGCGCCGTTTACACCTGGGATATCCGGGGAGCACTTTCCTCCGGGCCGGAACTGCACCGCTTGAGTTTTTCCACCGACCTGCAGGAAAGAGACGTCATCTTCGGCGGTGAAAAAAAACTGGAAAAGGCACTGCGGGAACTGATCGACCGACACAGCCCCAAGGCGGCCTTTGTTTACTCGACCTGCATCGTCGGCATCATCGGCGACGACCTGGAGGCGGTTTGCCGCCGGGTGGAAACGGAAAAAGGCATCCCGGTCATCCCGGTGCAGTCGGAAGGGTTCAAGGGCAACAAGCGTTCCGGCTACCGGGCCGCCTGTAACGCCATGTTTCGCCTGATCGGCACCGGCGACACGGCAGGCATCGGCAAACACAGCATCAATATCCTCGGCGACTTCAATCTGGCCGGCGAGATCTGGATGGTGCGCGACTATTTCCAGCGCATGGGCATCGAGGTGGTGGCAAATATCACCGGCGACGGCCGCATTGACGACATCCGCCGGGCCCACGGCGCGGCGCTCAATGTGGTGCAGTGCTCCGGCGCCACCATGGACCTGGCCGACATGATGGAGGAAAAATACGGCATCCCCTCCATCCGCGTCTCCTACTTCGGCATTGAAGACATGGCCGAGGCACTGTACGACGTGGCCCGCTTCTTCAAGGATCCACTGATCATGACCCGCGCCGGCGAGATGGTCAAGCAGGAAGTGGAGCGCATCTATCCGGAGCTGCAAAAATACAAAAAAGCGCTGACGGGCAAAAAAGCGGCAATCTACGTGGGTGGCTCCTTCAAGGCATTTTCCCTGGTAAAGGCCTTCCGCCTCATCGGCATGGATGTGGTAATGGTCGGCTCCCAGACCGGCACCAAAGAGGATTACCAGGAGCTTGCGGAGATAACCGACCCCGGCACCATCATCGTTGACGACTCCAACCCCCTGGAGCTCACCTCGTTTCTCCAGGAGAAAAACGTCGACGTCTTTGTCGGCGGGGTCAAGGAGCGCCCCATCGCCTATAAGCTCGGAGTCGGCTTCTGCGACCACAATCATGAGCGCAAGGAAGCGCTGGCCGGATTCGAGGGCATGCTCAACTTCGCCCGGGAGGTTTACTCCTCGGTGATGAGTCCGGTATGGCGATTTGTGCCGCGCAATGCTAGGGAAAAGCGTTCAAACACTGAAACGTTCAAACGCTGAAACGCTGACACGCTGACACGCTGACACGCTGACACGCTGAAACACACGGAAAGGAAACGCCATGACAAAAATGCCCAACTACATATCCACCACCAACGCCTGCAAACTGTGCAAACCCCTGGGCGCCTGCCTGGCCTTTCGCGGCATTGAAGGGACGGTTCCGTATCTGCACGGCTCCCAGGGCTGCGCCACCTACATGCGGCGTTATATCATCAGCCATTTCAACGAACCGATCGATATCGCCTCCTCGTCGCTCAGCGAAAAGCACGCGGTATACGGCGGGGCCGCCAATCTCAAGCTGGGCCTGAAAAACGTCACCCGCAAATACCAGCCACGGATGATCGGCATTGCCACCACCTGCCTGACCGAAACCATTGGCGATGATGTGCCGATGATCCTCAAGGAATATGACAAAGAATTCGGCAACAGAAGCACACCGCTGAACGTCCATGTTTCCACTCCCAGTTATTCCGGCACCCACATGGAAGGGTTCCACGCCGCGGTGTCCTCCGTGGTGGAGCAGCTTTGCGAAGCAAACGACGCGAACAACACCATTAACCTGTTGCCCGGTTTTGTTTCCTCGGCCGATTTCCGCCATCTCCACGAGATCATGGATGACTGCGGGATTGCGGCAACCGTGCTGCCGGATCTGGCCGAGACCCTGGACGGCGAAGCCTTGCTCGAATATGAAAAGGTGCCCAAAGGCGGTACCCCTCTTGCCGCCGTCGTCAAAATGGCAGGTGCGGCGGCAACGGTTGAATTCGGACGTACCATCGGCAAAATCCAGACCGGAGGTTCGATCCTGGCCAAAAAATTCGATGTCCCCAATTTTCAGTTGGGACTGCCCATGGGCATCAGTGAAACCGACCGTTTTTTTGCCACCCTGAAAACGCTCACCGGCCAAAAAACTCCGGAAAAATATTTACAGGAACGAGGCCGGCTGGTGGACGCCTATGTGGACGGTCACAAATACGTCTTCGGCAAAGAGGCCATCATCTACGGTGAAGAAGACCTGGTTGTGGGCCTGACCTCATTTCTTGCGGAAATCGGAGTGAAACCTATTCTCTGCGCAAGCGGCGGCAGGAGCGGGTCTTTTGCGGATGCCATTGCCGCAGTGACTGAAGGGGTGATGGAAGAACAGCCCCTGGTGTATGAAGGCATGGATTTTTTTGATATCGCCGAAGAAGCGGAAAGCCTCGGCCCCGACCTGCTGGTGGGCCACAGCAAAGGCTACCCACTGGCCCGCAAACTGAACATCCCCCTTATCCGGGTTGGATTTCCCATCCACGACCGAATCGGCGGCCAGCGCATCCTGCATCTGGGATACCGGGGCGGGCAAATGCTTTTTGACACGGTGGTCAACAGCCTGATTGAAAAGAAGCAGAACGATTCATCGATCGGCTACAGCTACATGTAAAACGTTCAAACGTTTAAACGTTTAAACGTTTAAACGCTGAAACACTGAAACGCTGAAACGCTGAAACGCTGAAACGCTGAAACGCTGAAACGCTGAAACGCTGAAACGCTGAAACGCTGAAACAGTAAAACCCAGAAACCCCAGAACGCCAACGCAAAACATTTACCAATCTATCACCCCTTCATC
Source organism: Desulfobulbaceae bacterium DB1 (assembly GCA_001914235.1). NCBI lineage: Bacteria > Pseudomonadati > Thermodesulfobacteriota > Desulfobulbia > Desulfobulbales > Desulfobulbaceae > Desulfobulbaceae bacterium DB1. The sequence goes on along the minus strand of MQUF01000001.1, from coordinate 3,992 downwards.
CGGAGATTGTCATGCTTAAAAAAGACTACAGTCACCACCCCTGCTTCAATGCCAAGGTCAAGGGACAGTTCGGACGTGTCCATCTTCCCGTTGCCCCCAAATGCAACATCAAATGCAATTACTGCAACCGCAAATACGACTGTGTCAACGAATCCCGGCCCGGCGTCACCAGCACCATCCTGACCCCCACGCAGGCGCTGACTTATATGGATCGGGTATTGGAAAACGAGCCGCGCATCACCGTGGCCGGCATTGCCGGTCCCGGCGACCCTTTCGCCAACGCCGAAGAGACCCTGGAAACCATGCGGCTCATCCGGGAAAAGTATCCCCATATGATTCTCTGCCTGGCCTCAAACGGTCTGAACCTGGCCCCCCATGTGGAGGCCCTGGCCGAAATCGACGTCTCCCATGTCACGGTAACGGTGAACGGGGTTGACCCGGAAATCATCAAAAACATCTACAGCTGGGTGCGTGACGGCAATGTTGTTTACCGGGGCATCCAGGCGGCGGAACTGATCCTGGCCCGGCAGCTTAGTGCCATCACCATGCTCAAGGAGCATGGCATTACGGTCAAAATCAACACCATCGCCATTCCCGGCATCAATGATCACCATGTCGAGGAAGTGGCGAAAAAGATGGCGGAACTTGGGGCAGACCTTTTTAACTGCATGGCCATGTTCCCCAATGTGGACACGCCCTTTGCCCACATCCCGGAGCCGAGCAAAAAGATGATGGCAGATCTGCGCCAAAAAGGCGAAAAATATCTGCCGCAGATGCGCCACTGTACACGCTGCCGGGCCGATGCCGTGGGACTGCTCGGCCAGGACCAAAGCGAGGAAATGGCCGGCTGCCTGTCGGCCTGCGCCTCCCTGCCCTCCCTGCCGAAGCAGGAACGACCCTATGTAGCGGTGGCCACCCTTGAAGGGGTTCTGGTCAATCAGCACCTCGGCGAAGCAACCCGCTTCCAGATTTGGGAAAAACGGGAAGACGGCTCTTTCAACATGAAGGAGGAACGACCCGCCTCGGTTCCCAGCGGCGGCCCCCGGCGCTGGCACAATCTGGCCCGAGCCCTGCACGACTGCCAGGCCGTGCTGGTGAATGACATCGGTGAAACGCCCAGGGAAATTCTGACAAAAATGGGTATCAAACCGGTGACCATGAGCGGATTCATCGATATGGGTCTCGAAGCGATTTACAGCGGCGAGGGCCTGAATCAGCTAAAAAGCCGCCAGCAGAAATGCACTTCAAAAGGGGCATGTACCGGCGGCGGCAACGGCTGCGGTTGATCGAAGATTAAAAATCAAAGGAGGATAAAAAGATGAAGATGGCGATTGTTTCAACAGACGGAAAAAATGTTGATGAACACTTCGGCAAGGCTGATCGTTTCCTTATTTTTGAAACAGTCGGCGCAGGTCTCATGCAAATCGAGGAGCGCCCGGTTTCCCCACTCTCCACCGGCGATAAATCCCATGCCTTTGACGAAAAAAGGTTTGATGCCGTAATTGCGGCGCTTGAAGGCTGCAGTCAGGTCTATGCGACCCGGATCGGTGACCGCCCCCGGGAGGAACTGGCAAAACGAGGTATTACCGCCGTTATTTATGAAGGAGCCATTAATGCAATCACTGTCAGTTCTTCCTGAAATACAGGAAAACCCTTTTGCAAAGCCGCTGGAGTGGCGGAAATATTTCTCGGAAGGCGACCAGTTTCTTCATCTGGCGGAAAAAGGCATCCATAATCCGCAAAAGTTTTCCCCGGAAACGTTGTACAACGTGGTGGCCATGGGAATCGAAAAACACTTGATGGCGTTGTTTCTCTACAAAAACAATCTGCCGGAAGGCCACACCTTGACAAGTCTCCTTTCCTATGGGGAAAAATATCTCACCATTGACGGCGACATCTTCCGCACCCTCGCCTACATGGACTCTTTGCAGGAAATCTGTTCTCTTGATGATATTCATCGAAAAACGCCGACTGCGGCCGAGCTTGCGATGATGATAAAAGTCGCGGTCAGGATCCAACGAACAAGGTTAGATTGTGCAAGCGTAGCGCGCCACAATCTGAACCGGTGGTTGGACGAGCCCGGTGGACGTATATAGAAAAGAGCTTTTGGGTTCCGGAGGGATCGGATCAGGCGAAGGAAGACGGGAGTGGCCCCCGCAATGTTCTTTGAAAAGGATTTTGGTGCTGTATCATGCTGCTTTACGCTGATTTCCGGCGTTTTTCGGGCGCAGGAGTCCCGTCCCGGTGCAATCCGGCTTGTGTCCTCGGCAAGTTCACGGCTTTCGTTTACATACCCGATGCCTCCGGCTCGTCTATTGCCGTAACGGAGCGGCCATGGCCGGTGGCCGGGCGATCATTGTCGCGGCGATCACCATGGCGGCCCCGCAGGCCGGGCAGATGATAGCCGGCCGTTGCTTCAGGTTGCGGACAAGGGCGCGCCATGGCGCGACCCGCAGCACCAGCTGCAGGAAGCGGAGCAGCTTTTTGCTGCATGCATGGAGAAAACCATACGACCTTGCCCGTCGAAACCCTCGGGGCAGCACATGGAGCATAAGCAGGTAGAGGAAGTACTCGCCCTTGACGGTTCGGGTCCGGTCTTCTCCGCTTTTGGCATGGCGATACCGGAAGGTGACCATGCCGTCCCGGCAGTGCAGGATGTCTTTTTCCCGGATAACACCCCGGTACAGATAACGGCCAAGATAGATAAGGGCCTTCTCGCCGTTGCCCGCGTCCTTGCAGTCAACCACCCACTGATCGGGGCAATCATGGGGAACCGGCAGCTTGTTTTCGACCAGGGTCTGGAGCAGCTTCGCCCGAAAGACCTTGGCCATGGCCTTGTGGCTGAAGAGATATTTCCCGGATTTTTCCTTCCACAGCCCGGTTTGCGGGTTGATGCTTGCTCCGGGCATGACAACGTGGATGTGCGGATGATAGTCCAGGGTTCTGGAATGGGTGTGGAGGATGGCGGTGAATCCCGCTGATCCGCCGAGTTTTTTGTCGTTATTGGTGAAGGATTTCAGGAGGTCCTGTACTGCCCTGAACATCAGGGCGTAAACGGTTTTCTGGTGTTTCCACGCCAGATCCCGCATCTGCCCGGGCAGCGTGAAGGTGATCAGGTAGTATTGACACGGCAGTCGTTTGTCAAGCTGGCTTTCCAGCCACTGCCGGCTCTCATGGTTCTGGCAATGGGGGCAGTTTCTGTGGCCGCAGGAATGGGGAATATAGATCCGTTCGCCGCACCGGTGGTCCGAACAACGGGCCAGCATGTGCGGTCCATGCTCGTATCTGCATCGGGCCATGGACTCCAGAGCCTTGATGTGGCCTGACAGGAGATTTTTGTTGTAGGTGCGGAAGAAGCTGTCCCTGAACTTGTTGATGATCGTGGAGAGCAGCATTATTTACGCCCTCCCCATCTGATGTCCAGGGAGTTGACCAGGGAATTGACGGCCAGTCTCGCATTGTTGGCCGTGGTGGAGGTCAGGTGGGTGTATCTGGCGGTGGTCAGGATGCTGACATGGCCAAGGATCTGCTGCAGCTCAAGCAGATCAACCCCGGCCTCCAGCATGTGGGTGGCATAGCTGTGACGCAGGGAGTGGCATGAGATTTTTTTTTATGCCGAGTTGCCGGACAACGGTCTGCATGGTGGTTTGAATGCCGCCCCTGTCCAGGGGCAAATCAACCAGGTGGGCATTTTTCAGACCTCTTTTCCTGCTGGGGAAGAGGAACCGGGGATGCTTGTGCATGGCCCAGAACTCCCGCAGCACCCGCAAGGTCTTGTCTGGCAGCGGCACCAGCCGGTCCTTGTTACCCTTGGCATCACGAATATGGACCCGCATGTTGCCTGCGTCGATGTCGCCGACTGTGAGTCGAATGCCTTCGCCAAGGCGCAGGCCCATGCTGTAGCAGGTAAAAAAGAAGACCTTGTAGCTCAAGGTTTTGGTTGCGGCAAATAGTTGCCCCGTCTGCTCGACGGACAGGATGTCAGGGATTCT